>CAZITK010000004.1:0-28234 GCA_964542145.1 uncultured Brevundimonas sp. | reverse complement strand
CAGGCTGGCTGCTGGGCGTAAAGCTGACCCTGACCGAGTTCGTCGCCTTCATCGAACTCGGCGCCGTGCCCGTGGACGAGATGAGCGAGCGGACGCGAATGCTGATGACCTATGCCCTGTGCGGCTTCGCCAACATCGGCTCGGTCGGCATCACCGTGACGGGTCTGTCGATCCTGATGCCCGAGCGGCGTCAGATGGTGCTGGACCTGGTGTGGAAGGCGCTCTTCGCGGGTTTCCTGGCCACCCTGATGAGCGCGGCGATCGTCGGGGCCTTGCCGGGAGCTGTGTTCGGCTGAGGATCGCGCTCCCAGCCGTCATCGTCGGACTTGACCCGACACTCCAGCCGCGCAGACGTACGAGCGAGCTTGCTGGATGCCCGGGTCCGGCCCCGGCATGACGGCGACGACGTGAGGAACGCCATGAGACTCTACGATTCCGTCCGCGCGCCGAACCCTCGCCGGGTTCGCTGGGTCATGGCCGAAAAGGGCGTCGAGGATATCGAAATCGTCCCTGTCGACATTATGGCTGGGGAGCACCGCGCCAAGGACTATCGCGCGAAGGTCGGCGTGCCGCATGTGCCGGCCCTGGAACTGGACGACGGCACGACGATCTCGGAATCCATCGCCATCTGCCGCTACCTGGAGGCGCTCTATCCCGAGCCAAACCTGTTCGGGACGGACGCGCGCGAGCAGGCCTGGATCGAAATGTGGACCCGGCGCTGTGAATTTTACCTTGCCAATCCGATCATGCTGAACGTGCGGCATTCACACCCAGCCCTGGCGTTGCTGGAGGCGCAGCAATCGCCAGCTCTGGCGGACTATAACCGCCTGACCGCCGAGCGGTTCATGGGCGGCCTGGACCGCCGGCTGGAGGGTCGGGAATTCATAGCCTGCGACCGGGTGACGATCGCTGACATAGTGGCTATCGTCGGCGTCGATTTCGCCCGGCTGATAAAATATCGGCCGCCCGCTGCGTTCGCCAATCTGGCGAAATGGATGGAGACCATGCGCGCGCGGCCGGCGGCCCGGGCCGGGCTGTAGCGTCTCCGCAGTCCGGGGACCCCGCCGGGGCTCTCACTATGGGTCCGCGGCGCCATTGAGGTCCGAATACCGCGAGACACGGGCCACCTTCGAGCGCATTCTTCGCGCCATGGACGCGGCGCTTCCGCCTTTTGAAACCTGTCTGCGCGCTGTCGCGGCGCGAGACGCGCGGTGGGACGGGCGGCTATTCACGGGTGTGCTGTCCACGGGCATCTATTGTCGCCCCGTCTGCCCGGCGCGAACGCCCAAACCGGCGAATATACGCTTCTATCCCAGCGCGGCGGCGGCCCAGGAGGCGGGCTTTCGCGCCTGCCTGCGCTGTCGCCCGGAGACGGCGCCCGACCTGGGGGCGTGGCGTGGCACGTCCAACACCGTTACGCGGGCCTTGGCCCTCATCGAACGGGGCGCGCTGGACAGCGGCGACGCCGAGACTCTAAGTGCGCGGCTGGGGGTCGGCGAGCGCCACCTGCGTCGGCTGTTCCACAAGCACCTGGGCGCAGCGCCGATCAGCGTGGCTCAAACGCGGCGAGTGCTGCTGGCCAAACAGCTGATCCACGACACCGATCTGCCCATGGCCGAAGTGGCCCTGGCGGCCGGGTTCGGGAGCGTGCGGCGCTTCAACGAGACGTTTCAATCCCTCTACGGTCGGCCGCCCGGCGCCCTGAGGCGGCGGCGCGTGGCCGATCCTATAGCCGAAGCCCCCCTCCGTCTGACCGTGGCGGTGCGCGAGCCCTACGATTGGGGGGCGCTGCTGAGCGCGCTGACCGTGCGCGGAGAGCGTGTCGAAGCCGACGAATGGCGCCGTGCCTTCGCCGAGCCGGAAGCGACCGGGGAGGCGAAGGTGCGGCGCATCGGGCCGGGCCGGCTGGAGGCGGAACTGAGGCTGGATCGGCTGAGCGGCCTGCCGGCGGTGCTGGCGCGTGTGCGGCGTGTGCTGGACGCGGCCGCCGACCCCGACGCGATCGCGGCGGACCTTTCGCGCGACCTGGCCCTCAAGCCGTTGCTCGCGCAACGACCGGGCCTGCGCGTCGCGGGCGATTGGACGAGCCCCGATCCGATCGCGGGCGAGACGGCCGCCGACCGTCCGCCGTCGGGCGCAAGCGCAGCCCTGATCGCCCGCGCCGAGGCCTGGCGGCCCTGGCGGAGTTACGCCCTGGCCCATTTGGCGGCCGAGGGCGTCGATCCCGAAACCCTCGCTCTGGAGACCCCAAATGACCGCGCGGCCTGACCCCGGTTTTGAAAGCCTGACCCTGGCGCGCGTGGACGGTCCCCTGGGCGAGATGCTGCTGGCCACGGACGCCAGGCGAACCGTGCGCGCGCTCGACTTCGCCGTGTTCGAGGCGCGGCTTCGCCGCTTGATGCGGATGCATTACGGTCAGGTCACGCTGGTCGAAGGGCGGGCCCCTCCGGCCATAGAGGAGGCGCTGGAGCGCTATTTCGTGGGCGAAGCGGATGCGCTCGCCACTATCGCCTGGGCCACGGGTGGTACAGCCTTCCAGCAGGCGGTCTGGGCGGGGCTGACGCTGATCCCGGCCGGCCAGACCGAAAGCTACGCCGCCCTGGCCTCGCGGATAGGTCGGCCCGGAGCGGTGCGCGCCGTCGGAATGGCCAACGGCGCCAACCCCGTGGGAATTATCGTCCCCTGCCACCGCGTGGTCGGGAAGAGCGGCGCCTTGACCGGTTACGCCGGGGGCATCGAGCGCAAGCGCTGGCTGCTGGAGCACGAGCGCGCATGGGCGTCGCGCCGCACGGCGGTCTGAGCGTCGGTTTAGCGGCGGGCCTTGCGGGCGGCATAGCGTGCATCACGCTTGGCCTTTTGCTCTTCCTTGGTGAGTTGCTTGCGCTCCTTGCGGGCAGCGCGCTTCTCGGCGTCGACGGCCTCCTGAGCGGCCTGTTGCTCAGCCAGCTTGGCGGCATCTTTCTCGGCCTTCTCGCGGCGCTGTTCGGCCTTGGCGAGTTCGTGCTGGCGGCGCTGCTCTTCTTTTTCGGCGGCGCGCTTTTCGGCCAGCTTCTCAAAATCCGGATCCTGGACAGCCGGCTTCGGCTTGAACTTGGCCAGGAGCGCCTTCTTCGCCTCCGCCTGAGTGGACAGTCGATCGGTGAAGCCGGTTTGCTTGAGGTCTCTCATGGGTCCTTTGCTGGCGCAACGAGCGCCGATGACGTCGCCGGGCGGCGAGCAGATGCGGGAAAGCGCCCGGCGGCTGGGCCGACGGAGCGCGGCTCATCTAGGGTGATCCGCACCCGCGATCAAGACCGGCGCAGGTCGTGGTCAGTCGCCGCGGGCCTTGGAAACGGCGCTTCCGGCGGCGCCCCCAACTGCGGCTCCCACCGGTCCCGCCACCACGGCGCCGCCGAGGGCGCCGGTCGCGGCCCGCTGCTCCATGGTCTGACCGCACGCCGCGAGGGCGAGCGCGAGGGCGAGGCTCGACCCGGTGATCACGGCGATCCTGCGAAAGCGGGGCATGACGATCTCCTGAACAATATACAGCGGTGAAACGCTACGCCAGCTTGGCGGTTCCGCGCGCCGCGCGTTGGTCAGGTCGTCCCTCACCGAACAGACGGGTCAATTGGACGATCGAACCGCCCTGGGGCGACCGTGACGCACGATGCGATCACCTGTGTCGCAAATATCGCACTGATGGACCCCGTTTTTGTGCGTCGCAGCATGCTTTCCTTGCTCGCCACTTTGGCGCCATAAAGCTTTGACTTAAGCGCAGTGTTCGATCAGTTCGTATAACGACGTATCGACGATCTCGGGGGCGCGATGGGCCGATGGCCCGCCTGTGAGATGCTTGAAGGGGGCGCGCTGGCCCCTGTCGCCAAGAGTTTCAGATTTGTCCGCTTCGACCGACCCGCGCCCCTCGGCGCGTTCCGTTGTCCTCCGCTTGGGTGAGCGCATACGGAAAGCGACGCGCGCGCCCTGGATGATCGCCGCCGGCTTCGGCGTGATGGTCGGTCTCACCGCAGGGTGCGCCTATCTGGGCGGTTCGGTGGCGAAGGCGAGCCAGGTCAAGAGTCAGGTCGCGCGTATTGATGGCGCGGTCTCCGCTGGATTCTCGGAAGAAGCTCTGGCCGAGGCCGCCGGCGGGCTGAATGACAGCGCCCTGGTTATCGCGCGGCGTCACGATCCCTATACGGTGGCAGGCGACGCCCAGAGGGATCGCCACGCGGCGCTGATCGCGGCGCGGTTGGACGGTTTGCGCGAACGCCGCGGCTTCGGCGGCGCTCTCGCCGGACCCGCCGCACCGCCCTTCAGATTGGCGTCGGCGCTGGATTCGTCGCGTGACCTCGATTGCCTGACGCAGGCCGTCTATTATGAGGCCCGGGGCGAGGGTGTCGACGGGATGAGGGCGGTGGCTCAGGTCGTCCTGAACCGCGCCCGTCACTCGGCCTTTCCCAAGAGCGTCTGTTCAGTGGTGTTCCAGGGTTCAAACCGCCGCACCGGCTGTCAGTTCAGCTTCACCTGCAGCGGCGCTATGAACCGGCCGGTCAACTCCGCCGCCTGGAGCCGCGCGCGTCGGATCGCCTCGTCGGCCCTGGACGGCTCGGTCTATGCGGGCGTCGGCTCGGCCACCCATTTTCACACCACCGCCGTTTCGCCGGGGTGGCGTAACAAGATGGTCCGCGTCGGCCAGGTCGGCTCGCATGTGTTCTATCGGTTTGGCGGTCGTCGCGGCGATGCGACCAGCCTGCGCTACGCCGTAGAGCCGTCGGCGCCGGTCGCGCCGCGCGGGGAGATGGTGATGGCCAGCCTAGACCCGACCCCGGCGATCGGCCAGGCCGTGGCCTATACCGCCCAGCTGGCGCATGAGATGCAGCCAGGCGACAAGCCCAGACCCTCAGCCAACCCTTCGCGCGAGGAAGCGGATTTGGCCGAGGCGGAGGCGCGCTGACGCGAGAGACAGTCGCCGTCGAGCGGCGGCAAAGACCCCCATTCCTTTTGTCGCCCACAGCAACCCCAGTCAGCGCACAGCGTCCAGAGCCACGTCCAGCGCTGGTGCGGAGTGGGTGAGGGCGCCGACCGAAATCACATTGACGCCGGTCGTGGCGATCGCGCGTACGGTCTGGAGCGTCACGCCACCAGACGCTTCGAGCACCGCCCTGCCGGCGGTCCGCGTCGCCGCCTCACGTAGGTCGTCCAGGCTGAAATTGTCGAGCATAACCACGTCGGGCCGCTCGGCCAGGGCCTCCTCCAGTTGATCCAATCGGTCGATCTCGACCTCGATCTTCATCAGATGACCCACCTGGGAGCGGGCGCGGGCCACGGCCGGACGCACCCCGCCACAGATGGCGATGTGATTGTCCTTGATGAGGATGGCGTCATCCAGACCGAAGCGATGATTGAGGCCTCCGCCAACGGCGACCGCATGCTTTTCAAGGGCGCGCAGGCCAGGCGTGGTCTTGCGCGTGTCGGCGATGCGGGCGCCGGTCCCGGCGACGGCCTCGACATAGGCGCGGGTGAGGGTGGCGACGCCCGACAGGCGGCCGAGCAGGTTCAGGGCGGTGCGCTCAGCCGACAGCAGGGCGCGCGCATCGGCGGTGATCGCGGCCAGGATCGCCCCGGGTTCGACGGTGTCGCCATCAGCGGCCTTGAGCGCGATTTCGGAGGCGGGATCGAAGGCCCGGACGGCCAGGCGCACACAGTCCAGGCCCGCGACTACGCCGGACGTACGCGCCACGATCTGAGCGGTCCATTGGACGCCGCGCGGGATGAGGGCCGCGGTGACGTCACCCGCTCGACCCAGATCCTCAAGCAAGGCCATGCGCACGACGGGCTCGATCAGGATGTCGGGCAGGCTCATGCGGCGGCCTTTTGGGGGAGAGAGGAAAGGGCCGCGCCCGGCAGGCGGGTGTGGCGCGCCACGGCGTCAGCAAAGGGATAGTCCGAACGAAAATGCCCGCCCCGGCTCTCGCGGCGCTCCAGCGCAGCCTGGGCGATCATGCGGCTGGCGCGGAGGGCGGGGGCGGCCGGGGCGTCACCCCTCAGCCGCTCGATGAGGGTGAGCAGGCGAGTCAGGCCTTTGGCGTCACGCTCGACCCCGGCCCAGCGACTCATGCCCTGTCGCAGTTCGGCCAGGGCGGCGGGCGACAGGTCGGCGCCCAGAACCGGCGCAAGGAAAGCCGTGGCAGGCGACGCAAGCTCGGCGGCGGCGACGCGACCGGCGCGGCGTCCGAAGGCGGCGGCCTCGAGAAGGGCGTTGGAAGCCAGGCGGTTGGCCCCGTGCACGCCGGCGGCGGCGCATTCGCCCACGGCGTAGAGGCCGGAGATACTGGTGCGGCCGTCCGCATCGGCGCCGATTCCGCCCATGTGATAGTGGGCGGCAGGGGCGACGGGCAGGGGCGAGACGCGCGGGTCGATCCCGGCCGACATGGCGGCGGAGAACAGGGCCGGGAAGTCGCGGGCCACCCGGTCGCCGATGGCCCGGCGGGTGTCGAGAAAGGCGCCTCGCCCCTGGGCGATCGCGTTATACACGGCGCGGGCGACCTGGTCACGCGGCGCCAGGTCGGCGTCGGGGGTTTGACCCATAAGGAATTCGCCCTTGCGGTCGATCAGCCGGGCGCCCTCGCCGCGCAGGGCCTCGGTCGCCAGCGGCGCGGGGTCGCGGCCGAAGTCGAGCGCGGTGGGGTGGAACTGGACAAACTCGGGGTCGACGATGTCGGCGCCCGCGGCCTGGGCGATGGCGAGGCCCTCGCCCTTGAGCGCGGCGGGGGTGGTGGTGACGGCGTAGAGGCCGCCGACGCCTCCGGTGGCGAGGATGACGGCGGGGGCGAGAGTATGAATGCGCCGCCCGGCCCGTTCGACCACGGCCCCAGCGACGCGGCCGCTGTCGGCGCGGACCAGGGCCAGCAGGCGCGCGTCCTCCCAGGTATCCAAGTGGGCGGCGGCGCGCGCCGCCACGACCAGGGCCGAGAGGATGGCGCGGCCGGCGCCGTCACCGCCTACCCGGGCTATTCGGGCCATGGAATGCGCGGCCTCACGGCTGATGGCGAAGCGGCCGTCGGCGTCGCGGTCGAAGGGGGCGCCCATCCGGGCCAGCCATTCGACCGTCTCGGCGCCCTTATCCGTCAGGGCGCGCGCGGCCTCGGGATCAACCAGACCGGCCCCCGCGGTCACGGTGTCGGCGGCGTGCAGGGCGGGGGAGTCGTTTTCGGACAGGGCCGCCGCCATACCCCCTTGCGCCCAGGCCGAGGAGCAGGCGTCGAGCAGGGGGGCGGGGGTAATCAAGAGAGCGCGGCGCGGCGCGCACTCCAGCGCCGCCGCCAGCCCGGCCAGCCCGCCGCCAACAACCAGGGGCCCGTCGAGGATCAGCCTCTGCATCAGCCTACGCCCAGGAAGCGGGCGCCGAACTCGATCGCGTCCTGGACCGACCCCGTCACCGGCAGAATGACGCCGATCATCACTGCCGCGCAGAGGCCGGCGGTGGCCAGGAACAGGCCCAGGCTCATCGTCGCCTCCCGCCCGGTCAGGGGGCGCGCTTCGGGCCGCCAGCCGCGCTGACGCAGGTACCCGATCAGCGACAGCGTAAGGAAGATGACGAGGATCAATCGCCCGGTGGTCAGTCCCCACCACAGGACCATCAGGGCGATTACGACCAGGCCGGCCTTCTCGAGCATCGGATGCAGCCGGGCGAGGATCGGGCCGAGCGCCTTCGATCCGTCCAGGGGCGGGGCGGGGGCGAGATTGACCAGGTTGATCAGGGCGATCAGGGCGGCGGCCAGCACCCAGGTGCGGTCGCCGGTAGCGTAGAACCCGGCCACGAAAGGGACGCAAGCCAAGAGCCCGAAGGCCGGACCAGCCAGGGAGACGCGCACCCCATCCCACTCGCTCCTTTCCGCCCGCGCCGGCCAGGCCAGGCCGCCGAAGAAGGGCACGATGTGGATGCGCGCCGGCCCCATGCCGAAGCGGTTCATGGCCAGGACATGGCCGTATTCGTGAACGATCACCCCGACGACCGCGGCCAGGGCGAACAGCCATTCTCCGGTGAAAAACCAGATCAGCCCCGCCAGGGCGGCGGTGGACAGCAGGGCCATGACCGGGCTCTGTCGCGGCGCCTCGCGCTCGGCGGGCGGAGCCGCCTCGGTCGGAGCCGAGGAGTCGAGATCCCAGGGGCTGCGCTGGCGGGGCGGGGTGGATTCGCTCATGCGGACCTCGAGGGAGCGGTGGTCCGCTTTCCAATGTTCGTCCTCCCCGGACCTGTTCCGGAGATCCATACGCTCGGGAGGATGGGATGAGGCCTCGACCCTCGAGTGGCTTCGTCCGGGAGCGACGGACGGAATGCGAAGGTAGTCTTGCGCATCAGATCAACTCCACCTGCACAGTGTGACTGCGCGCGCGGACCAGATCATAGCGCGCGGGGACGGCAGGCGGGGGCAGATCGACCATCCGCTGGACCGCACAGCGCGCCCGCTCGGCCATGTCGTCGGGGACCGTGACTTCGAACTGCATGTTCAGGAGGCAATCGCGGATGTTGGTCAGGGTGATGCGCTTCATGTGGGGGCACAGGTTGCAGGGGCCGATGAACTGGACGCCTTCCACATCGCCCGCCACATTGGCGGCCATTGAGCACTCGGTGATCAGCACCACCTGCTTGGGACGCCGTGTCTGGACATAGTCCGCCATGGCGGCGGTGGAGCCAGCGAAGTCAGCGGCGTTCAGCACCTCCTCGGGGCACTCGGGGTGGGCCAGGATTTCCGCGCCAGGATAGGCCGCGCGCATCTCGGCGATGTCGGCGACGTCGAAGCGCTCGTGGACTTCGCAACGGCCTTGCCAGGCGATGATCTTGACGTCGGTTTGAGCCGCGACATTTCGCGCCAGATACTCGTCCGGGATCAAGATCACACGATCGACGCCCCATTCGCGAGCGGCCCATTCCACGACCTGCACCGCGTTGGCGGAGGTGCAGCAGATGTCCGTCTCGGCCTTCACGTCGGCGGTGGTGTTCACATAGGTGACCACCGGCAGTCCCGGATAGCGCTGCTTGATCAAGCGCACGTCCGCACCGGTGATCGAAGCCGCCAAAGAGCAGCCGGCCAGGGGATCGGGGATCAGCACCGTCTTGTCGGGCGACAGGATCTTGGCGGTCTCGGCCATGAAGTGGACCCCCGCCTGGACAATCACCCGGGCTTCGGCGCGCGCCGCCTCCCTGGCCAGGCCGAGGCTGTCGCCGACATAGTCGCCGACGCCGTGGAAAATTTCCGGCGTCATGTAGTTGTGGGCCAGGATCACCGCGTCGCGGCGGCGCTTCAATGCGTTGATTTCGGCGATCAGCGGGGCATGCAGGGCCCACTCCAGAGGCGTGATCTGGCCCTTGACCTTGTCCCAAGCGGCGTCGTGGGCGCAAAATTCCCCATAGGCCATGTGGTTCTCCTCGCGGGCGCCGCCCTTGCCGACAGTTCGGATCAAAACAGCTTATGCTTATATTGAGCATAAGTCGGCGCTAAGGTAGACCCGTCTCTGAGGATTGCAAGGCGGTCAAATCGACGTCGGCGCGCCGAACACACGAGCGAGGTCGGCCGCAGAGTAGGGTTTCTTGATGAAGGGCCAGGGAGACGTGGCGAGGGCGGAGTCCACATCGTCGCCCGCATAGCCGGAGGCCAGAACGATCCGCATGGCCGGCCAGCGCTCGGCGGCGACACGGGCCAGTTCTATTCCGGTCATCCCGCCCGGCATGACCACGTCGCTCAACATGACATCAAAGGTCTCAACCTCAAGGCGGTCGAGCGCTTCCGGCCCGCTGGCGGCGACCACGACACTGAAGCCCAACTCGCGAAGCAGGTTGTCGGCCACTTCGGCCACTGCGAGGTCGTCTTCGACCAGAATCAGGCGGCCGCCGGCCGATTCGACAGCTGGGGCGATGATCTCGGAATGGATGGGGCGGCGAGCAGTTCGGCGTAGTTGAGGCAAATACAGGGTGATCCGTGTGCCTTGACCGGGCGTGCTTTCGACCTTGACGCCGCCGCCAGTCTGCCGCGCGAAGCCATAGACCTGGCTGAGGCCAAGGCCTGTGCCTTTGCCGACGCCTTTGGTGGTGAAGAACGGCTCGAAGATGCGCCCCATGGTGGCGGCGTCCATGCCCAAACCGTCGTCTGCCACGCTGACACAGACATAGCGGCCGGCCGGCGCTCCGGGCAGGTCACCTGCGTTGAGCAGGCAGCGCGTGGTCTCTATGGTCACGCGCCCACCATCCTTTATCGCGTCGCGTGCGTTGACCAGCAGGTTGATGAGCGCGGCCTCGAACTGACCGGGATCGACCATGGCGGGGGCGCCGCCCCGCTTGAGCTTGAGGCTGAGGGTGATGGTTTCGCCGACCGCCTGACGCAGCAGGAGTTCGCCGTCCTGGATGAGCTGATTGAGATCGGTCTCCTCCGGGCGCAGTGTTTGTCGCCGCGAGAACGCCAGGAGCTGATGGGTCAGCCGCTCGCCACGCCGAGCCGCGGAAAGCGCCGCGTCGATCAGCTTGTCGCGCTTGGCGCCCTCGGGCGCGCGTTGGACGATGTCGAGCGCGCCGATGACAACCGTCAGAAGGTTGTTGAAATCATGCGCAACGCCCCCCGTCAGCCGACCAACGGCCTCCAGCCTTTGGGCGTGCAGCAGTTCCGCCTCAGCCTGAGCCTTCTCGTCCAGAGCCAGTCCGACGCGCTCTTCCAGCAACTCATTGATGTTCTTGAGATCGTCCTCGGCGCGCTTGGCGTCGGTGACATCGACATTGGCCCCCACATAGCCCTGAAAGCGGCCCTCGGCGTCATAGCGCGGAACCCCCTCACACCGCAGCCACCGCTGGCCCAAGGACGGGTGATGCACGCTCAGCGTCATTTCCAGGCGATCGTGAGACTTCATGCGCCGGCGGACGGTCAACAGCGCGCGCTCGGCCTCGCCGGCATCCATCGTGCGCGTCAGCGCGCTCAGCAAGTCCTCGCCACCCGCCACCTGGAAGAAGGCGCGGTAGCGATGATTGGCGAAAGTCAGGCGGCCGTCTTCGTCGCTGACCCAGATGTGAACCGGGGCGCTATCGGCGACCATCCGAAAGCGTGTCTCGGTCTCGGCCAACCGCGCGGCGGCTTCGCGGGGCTCGGTCACATCGAAGGCCACGCCCACGAATCCGATGATCCGGTCCGCGGGGTCCAGCCTCGGTCGGGAGAAGGACCGGAGCCAACGGTAGACGCCGTCGCGCCGCAGATAGCGCGCCTCGAGAGAGAAGGGGCCTTTGGAGGCTTCGCCCTCTATGGATTCGCGCACGATGCGGTCCTGGTCTTCGGGGTGCAGACGCTCGCGCCAGTCGGTCTCCAGAGCGGTCTGATAATCATCAGTGGTGAAGGCGACATAGGCCTGATTGACGAACTCGCGGCGACGGTCGGGCCCTGTGACCCAGATCATGACAGGGGCGGTGTCGGCGATGTCGCGAAAGCGCTGCTCGCTCTCGTGTCGTGCGGCTTCCGCCGTCTTGGCGTCTGTGATGTCGACGATGACCGCCATGACCCATTCCGGCCGTCCCTGGGCGTCCACGGCGACCCTGGCGGTCGCCAGGCACCACACAAACGCTCCGTCCGGTCGAACATAGCGCTTTTCGATGCTGGATTCCCTCTTCCCATCCTGGAGCGCGGCCAAGGTGGCGGTTGAAGAAGCGATGTCGTCGGGGTGGGTGAAGGGGGCTGTGGTCTCTCCGATGATCTCAGCTTCAGATCGACCGACAATCTCGCAGAAGCGGGCGTTGGCGCTGACGATCCGACCCTGGAGATCGCATTTGGCGATGCCGGCGGCGGCCTGGTCGACCATGGCGCGCAGTTCGAGTTCAACGTCGGACAGGCGCCTGCGGGCCGTCTCGGCTTCAGCAGCGGCGGCGCTTGCGGCGCGCAGGCCGGCGCCTAGAGCCCCGGCCACCGCTACCGTGAACGCGCCCGTGAACAGAAAGACGATCGTGGCGGGTAGTTGTTCCTCGACGTTAAAGGCGCTCGGTTCGGGTATTAGAGCCGTCAGCCAGCCGGCGGGGATGCAGAACAGCAACGCCAGAGCCCCTGCGCCTCGCCCACCCCACAGTGCGGCGACGATCACCGCCGGAATGAAGACCATGAAGGCTGAGACCGGCCCGAAGAGGGGAGCCAGAACCAGTCTGAGGCCCACCGCGGCGGCCACCACCAGCAACGCCAGCACCATGGGCCCGCGCGCCGTCGGGCGTTGTTCGACGGCGACGCGCCGCAAGAACTCGTCGATGTCGAACCGACCGCGCGTCATCCTGGCCGCTTTTCTCGAGGCGTGAGCATCGCTCGATTACGGCCGAAGCCGGCTCACGCATCAAGCGGAAACCCGACTTTTCCACCCTCGGCGTGGAACCGCCGACGGGGTCGAGCCTTGGCCTTATCGCCGAGCCTGCCCACATGGGGGGCTCGACATATCGAATTTCGGAGGAATGCGACGTGACCGCCGCCACCAAGATCGACACCGGCCTGACCAAGACCGAGCGCAAGGACGCGACAGAAGCCCTGACCCGCGTGCTGGCCGACAGCTTCGCCGTCTACCTGAAGACCCATGGCTACCACTGGAATGTTCGGGGGCCGCAGTTCTACGGTCTGCACAACCTGCTGGAGCAGCAGTATCGCGACATCTGGGCGGCCCTTGACGAGATCGCAGAGCGCATCCGCGCCCTGGGCGAGATCGCACCCCAAGGGTATTCCGCCTTCGCCAATCTGACCGCGATCAAGGACGGTGACCCGACCAAGGAGGCCAATGACATGTTGGCTGAGCTGATGCGCGATCATGAGACGCTGATCGCCACCGCGCGCGAGGGCGTCGAGGCCGCCGAGGCGGTGGGTGATGTGGCGACGGCCGATCTGCTGACCGAGCGCTTGGCGGCGCATGAGAAGTTCACCTGGATGCTGCGTTCGACGCTTGGCGGCCAGTAGCGGACACCGTCAGGGTTGCCTGCGGTAATCCGGCGCCCTCGAACCGCCGGAAAGCTTGGATAACCCTCGATTGACGGGAGCCCCGGCATGGGGCTGATGTGAGGATCTGGGTGAAAAGCACTAGGCGAGGCTTGAGGCGACGGTTTCGGCTGGCAGGCGCTGCGGCTCCGGCGGCCCTCGCAGCGTTGGGCGTCGCGGTCGCCGCGGGGTCAAGCCCGCGTCCAGAAATTGACCGCACGGCCGAGGTCATCGCCGCGCGGACCGGTGGCGACCTGGGCGCCGCCGGTTTGCAGCGTCTGACCGCCGGCTACGACCCGGCCATGCTGGCCGTCGCCCGGCGCGTCGGCGATCCCCGGGCCTCTCTTAAGGCGCTCGGTCTGGTCGAGGGTTGGGAAACCCTCAGTCTGGCCGGAAAGCCGGATCCCTTCGCTAGCGCCACGGCGGGACTGGAGGCTCAGAGGCTGAACGCCGCACGCGCCTTCACCGCTGGCCCGCGCATCGCCGCGGCGCCGTTCAGCCTCGGCCAGGCCGACGCGCAGACGCGTCAGCGCGCGCTGCGGTGCCTGACCCAGGCGATCTATTACGAAGCCGCCCTGGAGCCGACCTCGGGCCAGGAAGCGGTGGCGCAGGTGATCCTGAATCGGGTCCGGGATCCCAATTACGCCAACAGCGTCTGCGGCGTGGTGTTCGAAGGCGCAGAGCGAACGACGGGCTGCCAGTTCTCTTTCACGTGCGACGGTTCGATGGCCAACGCCCCGGTCAAATGGGCGTGGGATCGAGCGCAGGTCGTCGCCGAGCGGGCGCTGAGCGGCTCCGTGGCCGGGGGCGTGGGCCTGGCGACCCACTATCATGCCGATTACGTCCATCCCTGGTGGGCGCCGACCTTGGAAAAGTTGACCCAGATCGGCGCGCACATCTTCTATCGCTGGAAGGGGTTCGCGGGCCAGCCTGCGGCTTTCGTCCAGCGCTACGCGGGCAAGGAACCGGTGATCGACGAAGCACGCCTCTCCCGGCCGCGACTGGCTCTGGCCGCGACCACCGACGCTGAAACGGCGGCCGAGACCGCGTCCAAAGTGCTAGGCGAACCGGTTCGAACCGTCACCATCAACGGCGGCACACGCGTGGTGGGCACGCTGAGCCTGGGCGGGCGCAGACAGGCGACACCTGAAGACATCACGGCCATCAACGAGCGCCTGGCCCAGTTCGAACAGCAGCAAGACCGGCCGCCTTCGAACCCCGCCTCGCCGCCGCCGGCCGGGGTGACGCCGATGGCTGTAGAGGAAGTGGGCAGGCCCAAGACCTGATGAGGGTCGATTCGCCTTGCAACGCCAAAGGCTTTTCGCGCATTGCTCGCTTTCAAAAGATGAGTGCAAAGCAAGACGTGACAGACGAGGCGGCGATACCTGGCGGCGACAGTGCGTCCGCTTCGCGCCGCGTGGCCGCCCTGGCCCGCTACGATGTCCTGGATACCGAACGCGAGCCGGCTTTTGATCAGCTGGTTGCACTGCTGGCCCGCATCTTCGATGCACCGATCGCTGTGGTCAATCTGGTGGCCGATGGCCGCCAGTTCTTCAAGGCGGAGACGGGACTGGGAGTCCGTGAATCGCCATTGGAGACGTCCTTCTGCGCCCACGCCATCCTCGAAGAAGAGCGCATGGTTGTCACCGACGCGCGTCGGGACGAGCGCTTCGCCTGCAACCCGCTCGTCATCGGCGATCCAGGCCTGCGTTTCTATGCCGGCCGCCTCCTGAAATCGAAGGAGGGCGTGCCGATTGGGACGTTGTGCGTGCTGGATACGGCTCCGCGTGATGCGCCGCCGACAGATCTTCAAATGACCGCCCTGGACGTGCTGGCCGACCAGGTGATGGCGCAGCTGGAATTGCGCCGGGCGTTGAAGGAACGGGTGGAGAGCGACGCACGGGCCGCACGAGCGCTGGAGGCGTCGACCTATGTCGGCGCGTGGGACTGGGACATCGCCAACGACCGCATCATCGCCGATGAACAGTTCGCGCGGATGTATCAGGTGCCCGCCGAGGAGGCCCGGCGCGGGGCGCCGATCCGCAGGTTTCTCCAGGCCGTTCATCCCGAGGATGTGGAGCGCGTCAGCGCTGAGATCGATGCGGCCCTCGCTAGCCGCCGGTTGTTCGAGAGCGAGTATCGTGTGGCCGACGGCGACGGCGGCTTTTGCTGGGTTCTGGCGAGAGGTCAGGTAAACGAGGACCGCCAGGGGCGACCCGCGCGATTTTCGGGGGTCGTCGTCGACATCAATCAGCGCAAGAGCGCTGAATTGGAACTGGCCGAAACTCTGGCCGCCCTCGCCGAGAGCGAGAAGAAATTCAGGGCCATCGCCGATTCGATGCCCCAGATGGTGTGGTCGACGCGGCCTGACGGCAGCCATGATTACTATAATGCACGCTGGTATGAATTCACTGGAGCGGCGGAGGGCAGCACCGATGGGGAAGGCTGGAACGACATGTTCCATCCGGACGACCAGGAGCGGGCCTGGGCGCTGTGGCGACACAGCCTGCAGACGGGCGAACCCTACGAGGTCGAGTATCGGTTGAAGCACCATTCCGGCGCCTATCGCTGGACGTTGGGCCGGGCCAATCCCATCCGCGATGATGCCGGCCGCATCACCCGCTGGTTCGGCACCTGTACCGACATCGATGACCTGAAGAAGGGTGAGCAGGCGCGCGACTTGCTGAGCCACGAGCTGAGCCACCGCATCAAGAATATCTTCGCAGTGGTGTCCGCCCTGATCTCGCTTTCGGCCCGACGGCATCCGGACTCTCGCGCCTTCGCTCAGTCGCTGAAGACCCGCATCTCCGCCCTGGCCTCGGCGCATGAATTCGTGCGACCCCATACCAATCGATCGCGCCCACGTTTCGGCGACCTGACCTTGCACGGCTTCCTGGCGGACCTGTTTCGTCCCTACGCCGAAGAGGATGGAAGCTCACGCATCCATGTCGAAGGCGCGGACGCCGATTTCGACGACCAGGCGGCGACCTCGGTCGCGCTGCTGTTCCACGAACTGGCGACCAACGCCGCAAAATATGGCGCTTTGAGCGTGGACGGCGGACGCGTGGTCCTAACGACTGAGCGGCGGGACCATCGCTTCGTCCTGACCTGGACAGAGCAGGGCGGGCCAACGGTTCAGGGCGCGCCCGATCACGCCGGGTTCGGCTCCAGTCTGGCCGAGGCCTCGGTCGAGGGACAGCTGGGCGGAACCCTGACACGGAACTGGCGGTCCGAGGGGCTGATGGTCGTCGTCGATCTGCCCGAAGCAGCCCTGTCCCGTCGACGCGCAGCCGCACAGACGAACTGAAACCATTTACCGGCGCCAGCGTTAATGGCCGACAACGATAAGACTGCAGTCTCTCCCGCATGCCATCTTCAATCTTGATTATCGAAGACGAGGCGCTCGTCGCGATGGAACTCAGGTTCACACTTGAGGATCTCGGCCATACGGTTGTGGCCACGGTAGCCGACGCCGCCGCCGCGCGCGCCTTCGTGGCTGAGCGCGATGTCGATCTGGCCCTGGTCGACATCCATCTGCAGGACGGCCCGACCGGCATTCACCTTGGGCGTGAGCTGGCCGAGGACTATGGCGCGACCGTGCTCTACATGACCGCCAATCCCAGCATGCTGGGCGAAGGCATCGCCGGCACGATCGGCGTGCTGGCCAAGCCGACTGATGAGCGTTGCGTCGAAAAGGCGGTGAACTACGCCCTGCGCCGCCGTGAGGGGCAGCCGGCGGAGCCGCCGCACGAGCTTCGCCTGTTCGGTTGAGGTTGCAGACGCCCATGTGAAATGGTGTCTAGGCGCCGGCGCAGGCCGCCTGAGGTCTCCGATCCAGGACGAGAAGACCATGCAGAAACACCCGCTCGGCCGATCCGGTCTGGAAACTGCGCCGTTGGTGTTCGGCGGCAATGTATTTGGCTGGACGGCGGACCGGGAGACAAGCTTCGCCCTGCTCGACGCGTTCGTAGACGCGGGCTTCAACGCCGTCGACACCGCCGACAGCTATTCGCGCTGGGCGCCCGGACACAACGGTGGCGAGAGCGAAAGCCTGATCGGAGAGTGGCTCAAGGCGCGCGGCCGCCGACACGACGTGCTGATCCTCACCAAGGTCGGTTCGGACATGGGCCAGGGCCACAGCGACCTGTCGCGTCGCTGGATCGAACGCGCTGTCGAGGACAGTCTGCGACGGCTCCAGACAGATCACATCGATCTCTACCAGTCGCATCTGCCTGATCCGCAGACACCTCAGGAGGAAACTCTGGAGGCTTTCGACCGGCTGGTGAAGGCTGGCAAGGCGAGGGCGATCGGAACATCCAACCACGACGCCGGGCAGGTGAGCGAGGCGCTGGAAATTTCGGCGACCCGGGATTTGGCCCGTTACGAGACGATACAGCCGCACTACAACCTCTACAGCCGCGGCACGTTCGAAGGGCCACTGCAGGACCTTTCCGTGACCGAGGGTCTGGGGGTCATCACCTATTTCAGCCTTGAGGCCGGTTTTCTGAGCGGAAAATACGCTTCTGCGGACGACGTGCGCGGTCGGGCGCGCGAGGGCATGCTGAAGGACAAGTTCGACACGCGCGGAGTGCGCATCTTGAAGACGCTGAAGGCCGTCGCTGATCGCCTGGGGGCGACGCCAGCCCAGGTGGCGCTGGCCTGGCTGCTCGCGCAGCCTGGCGTGACGGCGCCAATCGTCAGCGCCACCTCGGTCCAACAACTACTGGCGATACTACCGGCCGCGACCCTTTTCCTGCCCACCGACGACATCGCGGAACTGGACGCAGCCTCGGCCCCCCAGGCGTCCTACTGAGCGGCTTCATCGCCAAGGGACCGCTCGACGGGCGAACCGGCGTCTTCCTCCGGCGAATGCGGCTCCAGGATCAAGGTCTGGCCTTCGACCCGCCAAGAGCGCAGGCGAGACAGGAAGTTCATGCCCAGCACCTCGATGCGTCCGAAGGCGGGTGAGACCACCACCCTCAGATTCTCGGCGGTGATCCCCTCCATTCCGATGGTTTCGGCCACGCCCGTCTCGGCCCGCACCACGCCGTTTGCGGTGCGCACCATCACCGGGGTCAGGCTCGCCCCCCGTTCTATTCCAGCCAATCGAGCCGTCTCGGCCGAAACGGCGGTGATGGTCGCGCCGCTATCAACCAGCATGCGCCGCTCGATCCCGTTGATCGAGGCGTTGGCCCAGAAATGGCCGTCGGGCGACATGCGGATGCGCACCTCCTGTCCCGTCACCTGCTGATCGCCCAGACCCAGGCGTTCGGTGAGGCGCGAGAGGGTCGGATCGACCTGGGCCTGCTGGAAGAGCAGAAAGATGAAGAAGGCCAACAGCCCGAAAGACAACGCGAACCGCACGACCTTGCCTACGTAGGGAAGACGCAGAAGGACGAGCAGGACCAGGGCGGCCCCCCCGGCGTAGAGGGCCAACTGCGTCCATTCTGGTGCGGTGGTCATCGGCATGGCGGCCCTGTTTCGATATAGGTTGCGGGACCAGCGTCAGCGTAAACGGCTGGCGTGTCCAGCGTGACACACACCTTCACCTCGAGCGCGTATCGTCCAGCCATGTTGTCGCAATAGACGATCATCTCGGCGAATCTCCAGCCTGTACCGACGCGCAGCAGGGCGAAGGGCGCGACCGGGCGTGAAGGCCCTGATCGCCGGGCGCCGCGCGGAAGTCGTGACGGGACTTCCCCTAAAGCTCGGCTAATTCACAGTGAAATGGGGGCTGGCGGAGACGGAGGGATTCGAACCCTCGGTACCCCTTACAGGGTACGACGATTTAGCAAACCGTTGCCTTCAGCCACTCGGCCACGTCTCCAGCATAGCTCCCGATAGCGGGTCGCCGCACATCGTGCAACGCCCGTCGCCGGCGATTCTTCAGAACCTGAAGCTGGCTCTCAGCAACAGGGCATAACGCACGTAGTCATCGATCAATTCGGCGTCGCCCTCGATCGACAACATGCCCAGTTCATTGCCTAGATTGAGGCGGAAGCCGAGAATCGGTCCTCCGCCCTCGATGGTGTCGCCGACCAAGGTGAAGGGGGCGTCGCCCGAGCTGAACCGAGAAACGGTTTCGCCCGCGTCGAAGGATATGTTCTGCTTCCAGCCCAGGCGGAGTTCGGGCCGGAACCAGTAGTCTTCCCCAAATCCGACGCCGACACTGACCGCCGCCGTGGCCGAAAACATATGGCCGCTGCGGTCGTCGATGATCAGGTCGAAGCCTTCCCCGCCGCCTTCTTCGATGCGCCCGTCCTCATTGAGCGAGAAGTACTCGACGATGGCCTCGGGTCGCAGCGAATAGCGGCCGAAGCGACGCTCATGATTGACCCCGGCGGCGGCGGCCAGAGAATAGCCGTTCCAATCACTTTCGTTTCTGCGGAACACGCCGGCCCCCACGAAACTACGGCGCGCGTCGAACCAGGCGTACCCCGCGGCTGCTCGACCCCAGACATTCCAGCCCTGAGCCTGGGCGCGGTAGTAGAGGCCGAGTTCCAGCAGATTGGCCGAAAGGACCTCCTCGGCCTGGGAGGAGGGATCCTCCAGATCCGATGAGGTGAAGGCCACCGACAGACCAAAGGCGCCGATATCGGCGCCACGTTCGATGCCGCCGGCGACCCCGAAACCTTCGGACTGAAAACCGTAGGCGTCGCGCCGGTCCTTGTCGGCGTAGAAGTTGATCTCCTGCAGCCAGGCGCTGGTCTGACCTGGCGCCGCGGTGTCGTTGCGGCCCGTGAGGGCGCGGGTGACCGCGTCCACGCCACTGGCCAGCGACAGCAGGGGGCCACCCGAGTGGTCGGGCAGCATCTGTTCGTAAAGGCCGACGAAGCCTTCGCGCTCGATCTGCGCAAGGAAGGCGTTACGCAGTTCCTCGTCTGAGCGCAGCGCGTCATAGACCGCGTCATAGGCCGCGTTCTCGGCGGCGATGAATCCGATCTCCTCACCGTTGCGACGCCGGGCATCAATGTAGATCTGACCGGCCGCCTGATCCGTTCCGGCCTCTGTCACAAACAGATAGGGTGAGTTTCGCTGAAGCGAGTCGGTGTCTAAGTCGCCCATCACAAGGGTGTCGGCCTCGACGACGACAAACCGTTCCGGTCCGTCGAGCAGAGAGGCGAACTGGAGGCCCAGGCCGGCCCCGTCAGCGAAGCTCGCGACGCCGTTGACGCGAAAGCCTCCCCGCGCGCCGTTTTCTGGGTCGACGGTCAAGATCAGATTCCCGTCAGAGCCGACGGTCAGGCCGGTGACGTCGATGGTTTGTGTCTGACGGGCGTCGAGGACCCCGTTCGAAACGTCAATGTCCAGCAGCCCGTCGCCGCTTGCCAGCGCTCCGGTGACGCGGGCTCCGCCCGAGATCAGCAGCGTATCCTGGCCGGTTCCGAAGTCGATCGCCCCGGTGACTGTCCCGTTTCGAATATCGACGATGTCCGCGCCCGAGCCCAGCAGGATGTCGCCGGTGATGATGGGCTCGGCGGCGTCGGCGACGCCGTCGCCGTCAGCATCCGGCGGCGATGGCGTGTCAGGATCGCCATCGTCATCAAAAGCGATGCCATCCTGAATCAGAGTCACGCCGCTGGTGTTTCGACTGACGTCAATGGCGATGGTTCGTCCGGTGATCGGCTCATCGCCCGTCTGCCCATCGCCGACCGTGCGGACGATGAGAGCGGTGATGCGACCCTCGTTGACGATCTCGCCGAGGGCGCCGCTTTCGTCGCGAATCGCAACGGCGTCCGCCGTCTCTCCCGCCACACGCGCCGAAATAAATCCCCTCTGGTTGTGAAGGCGCGCCACGGACGCACCCTCGCTGATGAGCACGCTGGTGGCTCCCTGGTCCCCGTCGGTCACGGCTGTCGACAGGATTTCTCCGGTGTTCACGAAGGCCGGCAGCACAGCGCCGCGTCCTATGGACACCGCAGTGGCCCTGTCTTCCAGGGACTCGGCCTGGATCGATCCTTCATTGCGGACGCCGCCGGCGATATCGACACCGTGATCGCCGTCGGCCCCTATGCGAAGCGCTGTCGCGGCGAAACCTTCAAAGACACCCGCAGCGCGGATAGAGCCGCGATTGATGAAGCCGTAGGCCTCATCACCCTCTCCGATCAAACCCAGGGCGACATCGCGCTCGGTCGAACCAATCTCCACCGCCGGCGCTGACCCGAACGATGTGATCGTGGCCGTTCGTTCCTGGGCGTCAGGCACACCATTGCCGTCTCGATCGAAATTGACCTCCCCGTCATCGTCATCGTCATCGTTTTGCGCCGGGGGTGGCGGAGCACCGAGCAACACGCCCCCTTCGACGTTCCCGGCGATCCGCAGCGCGGGTCCTCCGACCAGAAGGTCGTCCTCATCAAGTGCATCCAGCGCCTCGCGCGACGTTGGCGCGCTCGTGGATCGAAAACCGGTCGCTACGATCGCGGACTGTACAGTCAGGCGACCCCCGATATCGCCTTCGAACGACGCGCCGAGCGCGTCTTCACCGCGCGCGGTGATATCGCCGCTGAGAAACACCTCGCCGGTGATATCGCCCGTGGCGCGGACGCCGGCGGCGCCCTCGCCGACGGCCAGCAGGTTGCCAAAAGTCCGCAGGTCGCCGTCGAGACCGGATTCGACGAAAACGGCGGAAGACTCGCGTCCGCGAACCTCTATGATGCCCGTCTGCCGGATTTCGATATCGCCGACGAGGTCCGCATCCCCGGTGACGCGAAGACCGTAGCGTGTCAGGTCGTCGGCGAAGGGGCCGTCCAGGTCGCCATCGTCGTCTTCATCTTGCTGCTCAGTCAGCTTGCCGGTCAGGCGAATGGCCCCGCCGACGGTGATGTCGCCTGTATTGCCGCCTACGGCCAGAATCCCGGTGGCGCCGTCTTCGGATTCGGTCATCAAAATCGAACCATCGGCGTCAAGCTGGACGTCGTTGTCCGAATTCAGCGTGACGGCGGCGCCCGACCTGAGAGTGATCGACCCTCCGCTTGCGATACGGACGTCGTCCGCCTCACCGCCCGCTGGGTTCGACGTCGCGATCGGTGTCGTGCGAGGACTAGAGACAACGACCTGAGCCGCCGCGCCCGACGCGATGACCAGCGGCGCGATCGCGACCGCGGTGGCAAACAGAAAACGCATGAAACTCGATACCCCTGTTGGCGCGGTCGCGCGGGCGCGGGCCGTCATACACGAGCCTCCCCCGGATGGCCTCAAGTTTCGCGAATTTGAGGCGAATGCAAGGCCCCAGCAGAAAGACGTGACCCTCTTGCCCTGCGGCAAGCGTGGCTTTAGCCATCACGCCCTCGGGCGATTCCTCCCCATCGCCGCGCGCGCTCGACCCCCACGCATCCTCGAGGCCGCTTCCTGCGTTGCTGCCTCGATAAAGCCGCCGGACCCGCCATAGCCCCATGATTGACGTCCACGAAAGCGAACTGAGATTCTTGCCCCGTTTGGACGACGAGGTCGTTCGAACCTTGGGGCGGGTGCGGGCGGCGAGCGGCGACCCGCGGCCGCGGCTCGTCGACACCACCATGCTGTATGCACCGCGTTCAGGCGGGGTGAAACGCTATCTGTTGGCCAAGCAGGCCTGGTTGACAGCGAGCCGGCCGGGCGTGGCGCATACCTTGGTGGTTCCGGGCGCGAAGCATGCCTTTCGGCCCGCCAGCGGGGTGATGACCCTGCAGTCCCCGAAGCTGCCGTTTGGCGACGGCTATCGCTGGCCGACGTCGGTCAAGCGCTGGGGCGCCTGGGTGGCGGCGACCAATCCCGCCGTCATCGAGGCGGGGGATCCCTATACGCCCGGGCAGGGTGCGCTGGAGGCCGGCCAGAGGGCAGGCGCCCCTGTGATCGGTTTCTGCCATTCGGATCCGGCGGCCCTGGCCGCGCTGCACTTCGGAGAGTGGGCCAAGAAGCCTGTCCAGAAGCGCTGGGCCCGGTTATTCAAGCAATTCGATCGGGTGGTCTCGCCCAGCGCCTTCATCGCGCGGCGCCTTGAGGAGGCGGGCGTGTCCGACATCGTGGTCCAGCCTCTGGGCGTCGAGATCGACACCTTCCGGCCGGATCGCCGGGACCGGGAATGGCTGTTGCAGCGGTTGGGCCTCCCGGCCTCGGCGCGCCTGCTGTGTTTCGCCGGGCGGCCGGCGCGCGAGAAGAACATCGATGTATTGATCGAGGCGGTGCAGGCTCTGGGCGACCCGTATCACCTGGTGTTGGTGGGGGCGGGGACCGGCCTGCCGCCCGAGGACCGGGTCATCGCCCTGCCGTACGAACGAGACCCCAAGGCGGTGGCGCGGATCATCGCCAGCTGCGACGCCTTCGTCCATGCCAACGACAAGGAGCCGTTCGGCCTGATCGTGCTGGAGGCCATGGCTTGCGGCCGGCCGGTGGTCGGGGTCAACGCCGGCGGCGTGGCCGAGACGGTAGACGACACGGTCGGCCAGTTGGCCCTCCGCGCCGAGCCCGGCGTGTATGCCGAGGCGATCGATGCCCTGTTTCAGCGCGATATCGAGGCCGTGGGCCTGTTCGCGCGCCAGAAGGCCGTCGAGCGGTTCAGCTGGAACAGCGTGTTCGAGGGACTGTCCGGCGTCTATGCCGAAGCCACAGGCCGGGGCGAATTTGTCCTTCCCGCAGGGCAGCAGGCCTTACAATAACGGCTCGACAGCTGGCGGTGATGGGATAAGGTTTCATCATGATCCGTCGCGCCTTTTCGATCGTCACCGCCATTGCCGCCATTGCCGCCGGTGCGTTGAGCGGGATGGCGTCGGTCGCCGCGGCCCAGACCGTGGTCGTCGTGCGGCATGCCGAAAAAGGCGACGATTCGGCCGATCCCGATCTGTCCGAGGGAGGCCAGGCGCGGGCGCGGGCCCTGGCCGAGGTCGTCGCGGGTCTAAATCTGGACCGGGTGATCGTCAGTCCGCTGAGACGCACCGCCCAGACGGCCGAGCCGGCGGCTTTGGCGGCAGGGGTGCGGGTTGAGGCGGTCGCACTGGATACCGGCGTGCGCGCTCACGTCGGTCTGATCGCGGCGCGGGCGCGAGAAACCCGCCCGGACGACACGGTGCTGATCGTAGGCCACTCCAACACCGTGCCCCTGATCGCCCGAGAACTGGGCGCCGAGGGCGTCGCCGACATGGACGAGTGTGAGTATGACCGGCTGATCGTGCTGACACTCACAGACGCCGGGACCGAAACTCGCATGGACCGCTACGGCGCGCCGACCCAGTGCGACGCCAGCTGAGGCGCAACGGCGCCGCTGGTCAAGTCCGACATTGGGGGCAGGGCGGATGCGCCATCCCACGACCTGCTCGGTCGGAAGGGATGGCGCGAGTGACGGGGCTCGAACCCGCGACCTCCGGCGTGACAGGCCGGCACTCTAACCAACTGAGCTACACCCGCGTATCCTCTCGCCCGAGAGGGCTTCCGAAGAAGCGTCGCCCGGCGGCGAGGGGCGTCGTTTAGGCGGCGCCCCTCGCGACGTCAACACCCTTTGTGGGGGCTTTTCACGATCCCCTATCGAACCGGCGGAACCGGGGCGGCGGGGCCGACCGGATTGGCCGGAACCACGGCCTCGGCCGGAGTCGGGATGTCGTAATGCACCCCCACGCCCGGCCCCAGCGGCAGGTTGGCCGCGGCCCAGGCCCCGGTCAGGAGCGTACCGAAGATCATGAACACCAGCGAGTAGGGGACCATCAGGGCCATCAGGCTGCCCAGGCCGAAGGTCTTGTCCCACCGCTGGCAGAAGGCCAGGACCAGAGGGAAGTAGACCATCAGGGGGGTGACGATGTTGGTCGCCGAATCGCCCATGCGATAGGCGGCGGTCGTCATCTCCGGGCTGATGCCCAGCAGCATCAGCATGGGGACCAGGATCGGCGCCAGCATGGCCCATTTGGCCGAGGCCGACCCCACGAACAGGTTGATCAGGGCGCTGACCAGCACGATGGCGACCAGGAGGCCGAAGGTGTTGAGGCCCGATTGGCTGATCATCTCGGCGCCGGCGATGGCCATGATGGCCCCCAGGTTCGACCAGTTGAACAGGGCGACGAAGTGCGCCGCGACGAACGCCAGAACGACATAGGGCGCCATGTCCGCCATGGCCTGGGTGGTCATCTTAACGATGTCGCGATGCGACTTGACCGTCCCGGCGGCGACGCCATAGGCCACGCCAGTGGCGAAGAAGAGCACGAAGAAGGCCGCGACCAGTGAGCTGTAGAAGGGCGCCAGCCTGAGCGCCGCTTCCTCGGCCTCGGGATCGACAAGAGCGGCGTCCGGGGCCAGCACCATGGCGGTCCAGGCGGCGATGACGAGCAGGAGGGCCACGCCGGCCCAGATCAGGCCCTTTTTCTCGGCCGAGGTCAGTTCGCCCTCGTCCAGCTTGACCGGGGTATCAGCCGAGGGGCTCCAGGCCCCCAGACGCGGCTCGATGATCTTGTCGGTGACCCACCAGCCTAGCGGCACGAACATGAAGGTCATGCCGATGATGAACCACCAGTTTCCGGCCGGATTCATCACCCAGGAAGGGTCGATCAGGTGAGCCGCCACTTCGGTGATGCCGAGCAACAGCACGTCCAGTTGTCCAGGGAAGATGTTGGCGGAAAAGGCGGCCGACACGCCCGCGAAGGCGGCCGAGATGCCCACGATCGGGTGCCGGCCGGCGGCGGCGTAGAGCACGCCCGCCAGCGGCACCAGCACCACATAGCCGGCGTCGGCGGCGTGGCTGGAGAGTATGGCGATGAAGATGATGATCGGGGTCAGCAGTTGCGTCGGAGCCCGGCGGACCCCGGCCCGCATGGCGGCCGAGAACAGGCCGGTGCGTTCGGCCACCCCCGCGCCCAGCATCACCACCAACACATAGCCGAGCGGGGCGAAACCGGTCAGGGTGCGGGGCATCTCGACCAACAGCCGGCGCAGGTGCTCGCCGTCGAACAGGTTCTGCGCCGCCAGCGGCTCATTCGTCACCGGATTGACCGCCGACCAGCCCAGAGTCGCGCCCAGCACGCTGACGCCCATCAGGATGGCGATCAGCCAGACGAACAGAAATACCGGGTCCGGCAGGCGGTTACCCGTGCGTTCGATGAAATTGAGGACGCGCGTACCGGCGCTCATCTGCCCCTCCCCGGAAATTAAGCGCCGCCATAGGGGCCGGGCCGAGCCGCGCTGACAAGCCCCCGCGACAAAATGGCACGAAAGCGCCTGCGCCGTCCGCCTGAAGCGTTCAGGGCTCTTCCGTGACCCGCTGGCGGTCTCGGATCATGGTCTGCCCGACGCTGCCGGTCTGATGGGAACTATGACGCTGATTCAGTTCCGAGCCATAGAGGGAGCGCAGATAGGACCGGTCCCATTCGGTCATCTCCGGCGTGGCGTCCGGATTGTCGAAGACGTTGAGGATGGTCTGGAAGCGCGAGGTGTCGGCCTCGGCGTCGATCTGGGCCAGGCTGACCATTGCAACATGGTCGCCCAACTGCTGGACGCTCAGCCCCCCGGCCTGGGCGATACCGACGATGACGATGGCACGTTGGAAATCGTTGCGAAACGTCGTACGTAACAGTCCTCCGGGAGTGCGGATCCGAGGCGCCGTATCGTGTCCCGGCATGCGCACGGCGACCGCGCCTGTCTGAGTGTCAACCGGAATGCTGACGTGCCAGGCGCGAACCGGAGCGTCGGAGTCCTGGAATCGCCTCAGCGCCGCCAGGCTTTGCGAGGCGCCGGCATAGCCGGGATTGAAGGCGCGGGGCATCGCCTCGACCAGGCCGGTGGCCAGGCCGCGACCGTCCTCGGCGGCGATGACCAGCAGATTGGGCGAACAGCCCGGCTCCCCGATGTCCAGCCCGGCGTCCAGGGCCACGGCGGAGATGCGATCGACCATCGCCTGGGCCACGTCGCGCCGCAGATTGACGACCCCGACGCAGACGATCCGATTGAACCGGGCCAGGCCCCGGCCCGTCACGGGATCGGCGACCTCGTCAACGAAGTCGCGGACGAGATCGCGCAGCGGCGAGCCCACCACCACGATCTCGTCCAGTTGGGTGACGGGACTGTCATCGACAGCCACAGCACCAGGCTGCAACATGAGCGTGGCTAGTAGAATGCTTCCAAGCTCTGCGGCTAAGCCCATTGTAGCATGACCTTCAGATGGCTATCTTTGGCAGACCACTATCGCGCACGCAATATCTGCGCAGTATCCAATTGAACCTCCGTCCGAGATGCATTTCAGTATGCATTCACTCTTGCAATCGTCATCTGTGCAGGCCGCATTTACGACGCTGGTCGGCGCCGCCGTCAGCAGAAGAACGGAGCCAGAATCATGGCGAATTTCTTAGACATATTATCCTCCCTCTCCCTCGTCCGAAGGTGGCACACTGCGGCGGGCCTTTCAACCAGTGGTCTGGGCGCGGCATTTTCAGCGGATTGCGCGTGGGCCTGCCGACCGCGTCCGCGCCGCCACGCGCCCTGCGAACCGTTCGCACAAATTCCTTTGGCTGCCGGGGTTTGAAGCCCGGCGGGGAGGGGCTAGAAGGTCCGCGAATCCGCCGCCCCTTCGGGCGGCCGAGGGCGTTGCGATGACGGAACTGTTGCTCGAGTATCTGCCGATCGTGGTCTTCTTCGGGATCGCCACGGTCCTGGGCCTGGGCTTCATGCTGGCGGCCTGGGCAGTCGCGCCCAAGAACCCGGACACCGAGAAGCTGTCGGCCTATGAGTGCGGCTTCAACGCCTTTGACGACGCGCGGATGAAGTTCGACGTGCGGTTCTATCTGGTGTCGATCCTGTTCATCATCTTCGACCTGGAGATTGCGTTCCTGTTCCCCTGGGCGGTGTCGATGTTCGACCTGCCGCAGTCGCAGATGATCTTTGCCTTCTGGTCTATGATGGTCTTCCTGGGCGTGCTGACGGTCGGCTTTCTCTATGAGTGGAAGAAGGGGGCTCTGGAATGGGAGTGACCGTGGACAACACCTATCCGGTGATCGGTCGCGGCGATCAGGGCGCCTCACCGCTGGTCAGTCCCTATGGGCAGGCCGCGCGTTCGACCGTGGAGGGCTATGATCCCAAGATTCACGACAAGTTCTTCGAACAGGTCAATTCCGAACTGGGCGAGCGGGGCTTCCTGACGGCCTCGGCCGAAGACATCATCACCTGGGCCCGCACCGGCTCGCTGATGTTCATGACCTTTGGCCTGGCCTGCTGCGCGGTGGAGATGATCCAGGCCGCCATGCCCCGTTACGACCTGGAGCGGTTCGGCTTTGCCCCGCGCGCCAGCCCGCGTCAGTCCGACGTAATGATCGTGGCCGGCACCCTGACCA
>CAZITK010000003.1:0-32065 GCA_964542145.1 uncultured Brevundimonas sp. | reverse complement strand
GAGCGGGCGGCGGAGGAGGCGGCGGGCCACGTGCGCTGGCTGCGGCCCGACTATCAGATCCCCCGCTTCGCCAAGGGGGCCGCCGCCGCCAGGTCCGGCGAACTGGACCTGGGCGCGCAAGTGGTGGCCATCGGCTCGAAAAAGGGTGGGGGCCTGCCGGCCTTTCCCAAGGACAAGGGCGAACAGGTCATGGCCATCCGCGCGGTGCTGCAAGGCGCCGGCCGCCCCATGGACGCCGCCGCCGTGTCGCGCGCCTTCAAGGGCGGCGGCAAGAAGATCGAGCAGCGGGTGGTCCAGGCGCTGGGCACCCTGGTCCGCTACGCCGAGGTCAGCGCCCTGGCCGACGGGCGCTATGCGGCGCGGCGGGCGGCGTGAGGCGCTCCTCGAGCCCGCCCCCCGACGCACAGGGGCGCGCCCAGGATGACAGGGGGCTCCGTCCCCGACCTGGGGAACATTTCAGGATCGGCCGCCTTATTTCGGGCAGTTCAGCAAGGAGCCCCGCGATGAGCAAACGCGAACTGATCGAGCCGAATGGCGACAAGCGCTATATCCGGCGCGACGACAAGGGACGCATCAAGGAGTCCGACGATGTCGGCCGCTCGCTGTCCCAGGACGTGAGACAGAGCGCCAAGACCACGGTCAAGTCCGGCCAGGGCGACCGGGGCGACCAGTCGCGCCACTAGAACCCGTCGATACCGGCGCGGCGTGCGGGAGGACCGGCCCTGCGACGCCAGGCAGGCAGGCGATCGGGCCGGCGGGGATGACGAGGCGGCGCTGAGCTACTAAGCACGCGCCACTCGCCACTTTCTTTCGGAGCCCCGTCATGACCACCGCCTTCCTCTTTCCCGGCCAGGGCTCGCAGTCGGTCGGCATGGGCGCGGGGCTGGCGGAGGCGTTCGCGTCGGCGCGCGAGGTGTTCGCCGAGGTGGACGAGGCGCTGGGCCAGCATCTGTTCCGGCTGATGCGCGAGGGGCCGGAGGACCAGCTGACCCTGACCGAGAACGCCCAGCCGGCGCTGATGGCCGTGTCGATGGCGACCGCGCGGGTGCTGAAGCGCGAGTTCGATGTCGATGTGGCGGCCGCGGCGTTCGTGGCCGGGCATTCGCTGGGGGAATATTCGGCCCTGTGCGCGGCGGGGGCGATCCCCCTGGCCGAGACGGCGCGGCTGCTGAAGACGCGCGGCCAGGCGATGCAGAAGGCCGTGCCGGTGGGCCGGGGGGCGATGGCCTCGCTGATCGGGCCCAAGACCGACCTGGTCCTGGCGGAAGCGGCGGCGGCGGCGGGGGCCGAGGTCGGGGTCTGTGTCGTGGCCAATGACAACAACGCCGGAAACATCGTCATTTCCGGGGACAAGGCGGCCGTCGATCGTGCGATCGAGAAGGCCAAGGAACTGGGCGCGCGAGCCATTCCGCTGAACGTCTCGGCGCCCTTCCACTGTCCGCTGATGCAGCCGGCGGCGGATGCGATGGCGGAGGCCCTGGCCGGGGCGAGCATCGTCGCTCCGACCCCGCCGGTGGTGACCAATGTGACGGCGCGTGCGGAGAGCGACCCCGAGGCGATCCGGCGTCTGCTGGTCGAACAGGTCACGGGCCGGGTGCGCTGGCGCGAGAGCGTGACGTGGATGGTGGAAGAAGGCGGGGTGAGCCGCTTCGTCGAGATCGGGGCCGGCAAGGTGCTGACCGGCATGGCCAGGCGGATCGCGCCGGAGGCCGAGAGCCTGAGCCTCAATACGCCGGAGGATCTGGAGGCCTTCGCCAAGGGCTGATCCGCGTCGCGCGGTCGTCATGGTCCGCCGTTAGATCGGGTCTGCTCTTTCAGGCGCCCAGGGCGTCAGGCTCGGACCTGATCCGAGCATTCCAGCGAGCGGCCAATCCCGACCGCCGGCCCGGCTGGATCGTCGGGTCGAGCCCGACGATGACGGCGGGGGATGTGAGCGTTGATCTTTTGTCTGTTGAGGATGAGTCCGACATTGCCTTCATCACTTTCCCCCCGTGGCTTGAGGGCCGGCCTCGCCGCCCTGGCCCTGGCGGCCCTCGCCCTTCCCGCCGCGGCCTCGCCCGCGAGCGACCAGCCACGACGGCCCGTTCTGGTGGTGGCGATCGTCATCGACCAGTTCAGCGCCAATCTGATGAACCAGTATCGCGGGCGGTTCACCGGCGGGCTGGCGCGGCTGATCGGCGAGGGGGTGACCTACGCCAACGGCTATCAGGCGCAAGGGGTGACCGAGACCTGTCCGGGCCACGCCACCGTCCTGACCGGGGCCTTTCCGACCACGGCCGGCATCCCGGCGAACAACTGGATGGATCCGGCGACGGGCGAGCGGCGCTATTGCCTGGCGGCGCCCGAGAACACCCTGGCCGACGGGGGGCTGAGCGACAACGGGCCGGTGGGGCCGGGGTCCCTGGCGGTTGACGGGCTGGCCGACTGGCTGAAGGCCCAGAGCCCCGAGAGCCGGGTCTATGCGGTCTCGGGCAAGGATCGCGGGGCCATCACCCTGAACAGCCACACCGGCGACGGCGCCTATTGGTTCGTGCCGGGCTTCGGCTTCACCACCTATGCCGCGCCGGGCGAGGACATGGCGGCGAAGATGGCGCCGGTGGCCGATCTGAACCGCGTCGTGATGGCGCGGCTGGAGGCGGCGCCGCCGGTTTGGACCTATTCCGACGAGGGATGTCGGGCGCTGGAAGGGGACTGGACCATCGGCGGCCAGCCGTTCCGTGCGGGCCTTCCGCACGAGGGCATCCCCATCGACACCACGCCGGTGCTGGACGAACTGACGCTGGAGGCGGCGCTGCATCTGATCGACCGCCAGGCGCTGGGCCAGAGGGGAACGACGGACCTTCTGGGCGTCAGCCTGTCGGCCACCGACCGGATCGGCCACGGCTTCGGCAATCAGGGGCCGGAGATGTGCGATCAGCTGTATCGCCTGGATCAGGCGCTGGGAGCCTTCCTGGACCGGCTGGACCGGCTGCCGGGGCCGGTGCTGGTGGCGGTGACGGCCGATCACGGCGGGGCGGACTTCCCCGAGCGCACGGTGGAGCGGGGCCATCCCGAGGCGCGGCGCGGCGATCCCGAGCTGATCCGCAGGACCAACGCCGCCCTGCGCGAGCAGTTCGGGCTGGACGCCGATCCGATCGTGGCGAGCGGCATGCTGTATCTCGCGGGCGAGGGGCGGGCGGCCCTGCCCGAGCCGCTGAAGCGCCGGGTGGCCCAGGCGGCGGTGGAGCGCCTCCGGGCCGAGCCGACCGTGGCGGGGGCCTGGACACGGGCCGAGATCCTGGCCGAGCCGATGCCGGCCCGCGACGCCGACCCCGAGGAGCTGAGCCTGATCGAGCGCCATCGCCTGAGCGTGCATCCGGAGCGGGGCGGGGACCTGATCGTGGCGCTGAGGCCCGAGATCACGCCCGGACGGGGCCGGGTGGGCGGCTCGGTGGCGGGTCATGGGACGCCGTGGAACCACGACCGGCGGGTGCCGATCCTGTTCTGGTGGAAGGACGGACGGGCCGACGAACGCTATCTGCCGATCCGCACCGTGGACATCGGCCCGACCCTGGCCAACGCCATCGGGGTGACGGTCCCCGACGGCCGCGACGGCCGCTGCCTGCCGCTGAACGACATGGCGCCGACCTGTCCGGGGCAGTGAGCCGCGCGGCTTCTAGAGCTTGACGGTCTCGTCCCTGGGCCTGGGGGAAGACGGCTCGGGCTGTTGCGGGACGACCTTTTCCTTGGGCTCGGGCGTCTCGGTGCGGTCGCGGAACAGGGCGGCGCGGGCCAGGAGGATCAGGGTCACCGGCGTGGTCACCGTCAGGAATACGGCGATCAGCAGTTCGCGCGGCATCAGCCGCTCTCCGGTCGCCGCGAAATAGATCCAGGACGCCAAGAGGATCAGCGCCATGCCCAGGGTCGCGCCCAGGGTCGGGGCGTGGACCCTATCGTAAAAGGACGACAGCTTGATGAGACCGAATGCGCCCAGCATCGACAGGGCGGCGCCGGTCAGCGCGAAGACAACGATCAGGATCGCTATCCAGACGGGAAGGTCTGCGCCGGTCATTCAATCACCTCGCCGCGCATGAGGAATTTCGCCAAGGCCACGGTGGCGGTGAAGCCCAGCATGCCGAGGATCAGGGCCGGGTAGAAATACAGGTCGCTGCCGGTCCTGACGCCGAACACCAGAATCAGCAGCATGCTGTTGAGATAAAGGGTGTCCATGCCGAGAATACGGTCCTGGGCGCGCGGTCCGCGGATGGCGCGGAACAGGGCGAAGACCAGGGCCACGACCAGCATCAGCTGGGCGATCGACAGGCCGATGTCGAGGATCTGGGCGCTCATTCGAAAATCTCAATCAGCAGGCTCTCGTAGCGCCCCTTGATCAGCCGCACCCACGCCGCCTCGTCAACCAGGTCCAGCACGTGGATCAGCAGGCGGCCGCTTGTGCGATCATATTCGACCCACAGAGTGCCCGGCGTGCTGGTCACGATGACGGCCAGAACGGCCAGGCCGTAGCGGGCCCGAAGATCGAGGGGCACCTGGATGAAGCCGGAAACCCGCTCGCCGCGCCGGCCGCCGAGCAGAATCTGGGACACCGCCCAGTTCGATCGGAGGATGTCCATGGCGACCAGTCCGGTCAGCCTGAGCATGGCCAGGGGCGCGCCCAGTCGGACGGGCTCCACGCCCAGGGGGGTCATGATGTGCGGCGCCGCCACGGCGACGAGCAGCGCGAGCGCGATGGACGGCGGGGCCAGGCTGTCGCTGAGCATGACCGAGGCGACGAACAGGCCCAGCGACAGGACGGGGTGAGGAAGGATCGCCTTCATCGGCCGATCCCCGTCAGGACCGCGCCGACATATCCGCTGGGGTCGGCTAGCCAGCCAGCGGTGCTGTCGGCGTAGGTCAGGGCGACCGAACCCAGTACGGTCAGCACAATGCAGGCGCCGAGCAGGCCGGCGATGCCCGCGAACTCGGCGGCGCCGACCATCAGCGCCGGCGCCTTTTCGTCCCGTGTCCAGATGACCCCGACGCCCAGGCGGGCGAGGCCGATCAGGGCCAGCAGGCTGGATACCGTCAGGGCGGCGACGATCGCCCACGACGGGCCGTCGCCGACGCCGATCAGGGCGTTGAAAATGGCCAGCTTGCCGATGAACCCGGCCAGGGGCGGAAGGCCGGCGATCATCAGGGTGCTGATGAGCATGGCCCCGCCCAGGGCCGCCACCGCCGCCGGGATGATCAGGCCGGGCTCGTTGCGCTCATCGTCGTCGAAGGGGTCCTGATACTCGTCCTCGAACACAGCCTCGTCGGCGACCGAGCCGAAACGACGATCGCGCTCCAGCACCTCGGCCACCAGGAACAGGGCTCCGCAGGCCAGGGTCGAGCCCACCAGATAGTAGATCGCCCCGCCAAGCGCCGCCGCGTCGCCGGTTCCGATCACAGCCAGCACCGTGCCCGAAGATATCATGACCGCAAAGCCGGCCGCCCGCGACAGGTCGCGCGACGCCAACAGGCCCAGGCTGCCGAACGCAACCGTCGCCAGACCCAGCACCAGCAGCCACGCCTGCCCGAAACCGGCGGAAGCGCCCGCCGCCTCCGAGAAGAGCAGGGCTTCCAGACGAATGACGATATAGACCCCGACCTTGGACAGGATGGCGAAGGCGGCGGCCACGGGGGCGCTGGCCGCGGCATAGGTCGGCACCAGCCAGAAACCGAGCGGCCAGGCCGCGCACTTGATCAGGAAGGCCACGCCCAGGACGCCCGCGCCGATATGGAACAGCCCGCGGTCGGCCTCAGGGATCTGGGGGATGCGCATGGCCAGATCGGCCATGTTGAGGGCGCCCGTCACCCCGTAGATCAGCGACACTCCGATGAGGAACAGCATGGAAGCCGTCAGATTTACGGCGATATAGGCCAGGCCCGCGCGGATGCGCGCCTCTCCCGATCCGTGCAACACCAGGCCGTAGGAGGCGGCCAACATGATCTCCACGAAGACGAAGAGGTTGAACAGGTCGCCGGTCAGCAGCGCCCCGTTCACGCCCATGATCAGGAGCAGGAAGAGGGCGTGAAAGCGTGGTCCGGCGCGATCCCAGCGGGCCATCGAAAAGGCCAGGGCGCAGGCCCCCAGCACGCTCATCAGGGCCACCATCAGGGTCGAGAGCCGGTCGGCCACCAAGATGATGCCATAGGGCGCCGCCCAGTCGCCCAGGCGATAGACGCGCGCCGTGTCGCCGCCCCCCGCCGCGCCGTTCGCGCTCTCGTTCAGAAGGATCAGCGCCATTACCAGGATGGCGGCCATGGCGGCGAGGGCCATGATGCTCTTGAGCGTTCGGCGCCGCTCGTCGAACAGCAGCATGATGGCGGCGATGACCATGGGCAGGACGATCGGCCCGATGATCAGATGGTCGGCCCAGAAGCTCATGACCCGGGCTCCCGGCCGTCGACATGGTCGCTGCCGGTGATGCCGCGCGAGGCGAGCAGCACCACCAGGAACAAGGCCGTCAAGGCAAAGCTGATGACGATTGCGGTGAGCACCAGGGCCTGGGGCGTAGGATCGGCATAGAGGGCTGGGTCCTCAAGCCCGGCCTGAGTCACCGGCGGCGCGCCGGTGCGCAGCCGCCCCATGGAGAAGATGAAGATGTTGACGGCATAAGACACCAGGCACAGGCCGATGATGACCTGGAAGGTGCGCGGGCGCAGCAGCAGCCAGACGCCGGCGGCGGCCAGCACGCCGATGGCCAGAGCCAGGACGACCTCCATCATGGGGCCTCTCCCTGGGAAGCCTCGGCCAGTTCGTCATCCTGGCGCGCCTTTCTCAGCGACTGGTGAGCCAGGGCGACCAGCATCAGCACCGTCGAGCCTACCACCAGAACCACCACCCCGAGGTCAAAGATCAGGGCGCTGGCCAGGGGCACCCGACCCAACAGCGGCAGGTCGGCGTACTGGAAGAAGGATGTCAGGAACGGCAGGTTGAACAACCAGGCTCCGCCGCCGCCCACGATGGCGATCAGCAAACCCACGCCGACCCAGGCGAGCGGGCGGATCGCCAGCCGCTCCTCCACCCAGCGAGCGCCAGAGGCCATGTACTGCAGGATGAAGGCGATCGACAACGCCACCCCCGCCGCGAAGCCTCCGCCCGGCAGATCATGGCCGCGCAGGAACAGGTGCACGGCCAGCAGGATGATGAAGGGGAAGAGCCAGCGCATCACCACCTGAGGGATCAGCATTGTGTCCTTGACGGTATCGCCTTCGACCCGGACGCTGCTCTCGCGATCGGCTGCGTCCTGCACACGTTTCTGGGTCGGCTGGCGCAGACTGTCGCGCTGCGGACGGAAGCGGCGGAGCAGGGCGAAGACGGTCAGCCCCACGACGCCGAGCACAGTCAGCTCTCCGAAGGTGTCGAAGGCGCGGAAGTCCACCAGAATGACATTGACGAGGTTGCGGCCGCCGGCCTCGGCATAGGCATGCTCGACATAGAACCGCGACACGCCGTCCATGGCGGGACGGGTCATCACCGCATAGGAGACGCCGGCCAGGCCAAGGCCGACAAGGGCGGCGATGGCGATGTCGATCTGGCGACGAATGCGCGAGCGCCGCCGGACAGCCCTGGAAACCGGGATCTCCTCGATCCGCTTGGGCAGCCAGCGCAGTCCGAGGAGAAGCAGGACCGTGGTCACGATCTCGACCACCAGCTGGGTGATGGCGAGGTCCGGGGCCGACAGCCACAGGAACGACAGACAGCTGGCCAGGCCGGCGCCGCCCATCAGAACCACTGCCGCAAGACGATGATACTTGGCCTGCCAGGCCGCGGCCAGGGCGCAGGCGCCGCCCACCGCCCAGATCAGGGCGAAGGCCCACTGGCTGAGGTCAGGGGCAAGCGGCGGTCGAGCCAGGACGACGCCGCCCAGCGCACCGCCAGACAGGGCGACCAGGGCGGCGAAGACGACGATGGCGCGCAGCTGGGGCTGGAGGCGGCTAGCCCCCAGGTAGCGCAGGACGAACTCAGCTGCGCGCACGGCGGCGCTCATGGTCCTTTCGAAAAGATAGCCGCCGTTCAAGCGCCGCAGGCCCCACGGCCCGCCGCGCGGATTGGTGTTGATGCGCCGACCGAAGGCCAGATACAGACCGACGCCGCCGAAGAGGGCGATCAGGCTGAGCATCAAGGGCAGGTTGAAGCCGTGCCAGATGGCCAGGCTGTAATAAGGCAGGTCGAAGCCCAGCACCGAGACCGCAGCGCTGTGCAGGAAGGGGCCAACGGTGAAGGCGGGGAAGATGCCGACGATGAGGCAGAGGAAGACCAGAACCTCGACCGGGCGGCGCATCCACACCGGCGGGCCGTGCGGAACCCGGTCAAGCTCGGTCGGCGGCGGACCAAAGAAGGTCGTGTGGATGAAGCGCAGCGAATAGAGCACGCTGAAAGCGCTGGCCAGGGTCGCCCCAACCGGCAAGAGCCGGCCCAGCGGGTGAACGTCGACCCCGGCCAGGGTTTCGGTCAGGAACATCTCCTTGGACAGGAACCCGTTCAGCAACGGCACCCCAGCCATGGCCGCGGCCGCGATGATGGCCAGGATGGCCGTGAAAGGCATGAACCTGAACAGCCCGCTGAGTTTTCGCATGTCGCGCGAGCCGGTCTCGTGGTCGATGATGCCGGCGGCCATGAACAGCGAGGCCTTGAAGGTGGCGTGATTGACGACGTGGAAAATGGCGGCGATCAACCCGAGCTCGCTGCCGAGACCCAGCAGCAGAACGATCAGGCCCAGATGGCTGATCGTCGAATAGGCCAGCAAGCCTTTCAAATCGTGCTGGAAGATGGCGCACCAGGCCCCGATCAGCAGGGTCAGAAGGCCGGCGCCACCCACGACGACCAGCCACATCGGCGTTTCGGCGAACACGGGCCAGAAACGGATCAGCAAGAACACCCCCGCCTTCACCAGGGTGGCCGAATGCAGATAAGCGCTGACCGGCGTCGGGGCGGCCATGGCGCGCGGCAGCCAGAAGTGGAAGGGAAACTGGGCGCTTTTCGTCATGGCGGCGATGAGGATGAGTCCCAGCGCCACCAGATGGCGTGGATCCTCTAGGATGGCCTCCCGCGAGTCGAGCACCACATCCAGGTCATAGCTGCCGACGATCTGGCCGATCAGCACCATGGCGACGAGCAGCGTCAGTCCGCCCAACGTGGTGACGGTCAAGGCCATGCGCGCGCCTTCGCGCGCCAAGGCGTTCTGGTTCCAGTAGCCAATCAGCAGGAAGGAAAAGAGGCTGGTCAGCTCCCAGAACACCACCAGCTGAATCAGGTTGCCTGACAGCACCAGCCCCTGCATCGCCCCCATGAAGGCAAGCAGGAACGAGAAGAACCGGGGCACCGGATCTCTGGGCGACATGTAATACCGGGCGTAGAGCACCACCAGGGCCCCGATGCCCAGGACCAGGGCGCTGAACAGCCACGACAGGCCGTCCAGCCTGAGAATGATCTCCAGCCCCAGGGACGGCAGCCAGGGGATCACCAGCCTGAGAACCTCGCCGTCCATGAAGCGAGGCCAGAGCATGGTCAGACAGACCACATTGATCAGGGCCACGGCCCAGGACAGCAAGGCCGCCGCCGTTCGCGCATGCTTGGGCAGGGTCGCCGCGACGAGCGCCCCGACAAACGGTAAAGCCAGAATGACGATCAACAGAGCGCTGGCGGGCATGCGGCGGGGTGGAGATCCTTGAGGTTCGAGTCGCGAACCGGGTCTAGCCGGTGAGACGCTCGCCACCAAGCGCCCAGCGGACCGTTCATGCGGGGAAAATCACCCGGGGGCCAAAAGTCGCACCTGGGCCGTGCAGCGCAGGCACGCGAAGCGCGCCGACACCCCCAAAAGGAACGCGGTCGCGATCGCCCGCCGTCCCGAGGCGAGAGGTCTTCCAGAAATGGCAAACGACGCTTGCACGTCGAAGCGTCGCTGGCGGCAGTGACCGTGCTGGGCGGGAAAGGCGGTCAGCCTCTCGGCCGGTTGGGCGGCCGAGAGGCTGGATCGCTTCGAGAACATGGCCCGAACAAGGCCGTCGTCACCGATTGGTGAGGATCATCAGCCGCCGTTCATGCCCGATTTCAGGCGTTCGGCCATCTCGAGGTGGGCTTCGATTTTCGGCAAGACCGTGCGGGCATGCTCGGCCAATTGCGGAGCGTCCGTGTTGTCCGAGAAGCCGCGGTGGAGCGTGACCGCTTCATTGTGGGCGGCGATCTGCTGGTCGATGTAGACCCGGTCGAAATCCGCAGCCGGAGCGGAGCGGAGATTGTCCAGCATGCCCTGGCGCCGCTGATCGAGCTCCGTCGGCAGATTGGCGTCAGGGGCGGCCTGAGGAACCAGCGACTTGAAGCGTTCGCTGGCGGCCGTGTGATCGGTCTTGATCATCTCCGCCAAACGACGAACGTCCGCGTTCTGGCTTCTTTCCAGAGCGATATCGGCTGCGGCGATCTCATACATGTCGCCTTCGGCGGCGTTGGGCACATAGCCGGCGACGGTGTTGGCGCCCAGGGTGGCGGCGGAGGCCTGACCCACGGGTGCGGCGGCGGCGTCCTGGGCGGCGTCCACGGGGTCCCGGTTGTTTTCGCTGTTGCAGGCGGCGAGGGCGAGAGCCGAGACAGCGATCAGGGTGGCGGTCGTCTTCATGAGATGCTCCTTGATAGGGTCTCGGGGCAACACGCTCACGCCGCCAAGGTTCCTGTTTCGGGCTTGGCTTGGCTTGCTTCGCGAGGAAGCGGCAGGCAAGGGGCGTGCGGGTGCGGCGCGGCTCGGGGTGTGCGGCTTACCCGGGGCGGGCCGTCGGATTGCTGTCACGATCGGCGGAACAAGGGCGCGCGACGGGGTGTTCACTGTGTCTGGGGGACGGTTTGAGCATAATACGTCGATGATCAGTGGTTCCGACGAGAGCCGGTACCGCCTTCTTGTCGAGGCGATCACCGACTACGCCATCTATATGCTCGATCCGGAAGGCAGGATCGTCAGCTGGAACCCGGGCGCGCAGCGCTTCAAGGGGTACGCTGCCGAAGAGGTGATCGGGGAGCATTTTTCCCGCTTCTACACCGAACCCGACAATCGGGCGGACGCACCCGCCAAGGCCCTGGCCACGGCGGCCGAGCAAGGACGCTATGAGGCGGAAGGCTGGCGGGTGCGCCGTGACGGCTCCCGTTTCTGGGCGCATGTGATCATCGATCCCATCAAGGATCCGGACGGCGACCTCGTCGGCTTCGCCAAGATCACCAGGGACCTGACCGAGCGACGGGCGACGGAAGCGGCCCTACGTCAAAGTCAGGAGCAGTTGCGGATCCTGGTGGAAGGCGTGACCGACTACGCCATCTACCTGCTGGATCGGTCAGGGACCGTCGCTAGCTGGAATGCGGGGGCCCAGAGGATCAAGGGCTATGTCGCCGAAGAGATCATCGGGGAGCACTTCTCGCGCTTCTATACCGAGGAAGAGCGAGAGGCGGACCATCCAGCTCGCGCCTTGCGCGTAACCGCCGACGAGGGACGGTTCGAAAAGGAGGGATGGCGGGTCCGAAAGGACGGATCGCGCTTCTGGGCCCATGTGGTGATCGACGCCATCCGAGATGAGTCCGGCGGGATCATCGGCTTTGCCAAGGTGACCCGCGACATCACCGAGCGAAGAGAGAGCCAGCGCGCCCTTGAGCACGCGCGCGAAGCGCTGTTTCAGGCTCAGAAGCTTGAAGCCATCGGTCAGCTGACCGGAGGGATCGCCCACGATTTCAATAATGTTCTCGCCGCCGTCCTGGGCAGCCTGGAGTTGGTCCAGAAACGTGTCGGGCACGATCCCAGAATCACGCCGCTCGTGGCCAACGCGATCGCCGGCGCACAGAGGGGCGCGGAGCTGACTCAGCGCATGCTCGCCTTCGCCCGCAAACAGGATCTTCAGCTGCAGGCCCTCGATGTCGCCGCCCTGACCAGGGGATTGGTCGAGTTCGTCCAGCGCAGCATCGGCCCGCAGATCGAGATCCGGCTGAAGTTTCCGAGTTCACGTCTGACGGCGTGGTCAGATCCCAATCAGCTGGAAGCCGCGCTGTTGAACCTCGTCGTCAATGCGCGCGACGCGATGCCCCAGGGAGGAGAGGTCGTCATATCGGCCGATCTGCTCGCTCACGACGGGACATTGGGAAGCTTTCCGCCGGGGGACTATGTGAGGCTGAGGGTCGCGGACACCGGGCCCGGCATGGATGCGACAACCCTGTCGCGGGCGACGGAACCCTTCTTCACCACCAAGGGCGTGGGTAAGGGCACCGGGCTCGGCCTGTCGATGGTCCATGGCCTGATCGTCCAGTCAGGAGGGTGGTTGCATATCGACAGCGCGCTGGGCGAAGGGACTCGGGTCGATCTCTGGCTGCCCGTCGCGCCCGAGAACGCGCTGGTCGCGTCGATGGAAGCCGAGGGTTCGCAACCGGCCGGGTCCCGGTCCGTCGTGCTGGCTGTCGACGATGACAACCTGGTGCTCACGAACACCGTCGCCATGCTGGAGGATATCGGTCACGAGGTCATCGCGGCGTCTTCGGGTCCCGAGGCCCTGGTCCTTTTGAAGGAGCGTCCCGACGTGAGGCTGATGCTGACCGACGAGATGATGCCCGGGATGACCGGTTCCGAGCTCGCCGTGCGCGCCCGCGAACATCACCCCGAACTGGGAGTGATCATCACGTCCGGTTACCCCGACCTGAAACCCGGTCCGAAGCGGCTGCGGGGTAAGATGGAGCGCCTGTCCAAACCCTTCACGCTGAGCCAGTTGGTGAACGCCCTGGAGGCGGAGCTGGGATCCTCTGACCAGGTCGGCGGCGGCGTCTAGCCCATCCCGGGGCCCATGCAGCCAGCCCGGGCCGTTCCGTCGCTCGTGCCGCCAGGCGCGACGCGGGCGGGTCGAAGATGCAAACGACACGCATCTAGCTTTGCCGGGGGAACATGTCGGCTGGACCGCACTTGCCCTCCGTAACGTCAGGGAAAAGTCGCCAATGTTCATGCACAACAAGAGACTCATGTACACGGTCAGGGTCGCCGAACCCAATCCGGTGCTCGCCAATATGATGCTCGAGCAGTTCGGCGGCGCCGACGGCGAGCTGGCCGCCGCGATGCGCTACTTCACCCAGGCTCTCGGCGAGGACGACGCCGGGCGCAAAGACATGCTGCTCGACATCGCCACCGAGGAACTGAGCCACCTGGAGGTGATCGGATCCATCGTCGCCATGCTCAACAAGGGCGCCAAGGGTCGACTTGCGGAAGGCGTCGATCGTGAGGCGGACCTGCTGGTCCAGCTCAACGCCGGCGGCGACAGCCACATCACCAATCTGCTTTATGGGGGCGGGCCCACGCTGGTGAACTCGGCGGGCGTGCCCTGGACCGGGGCCTATGTCGACAGTCGCGGAGAACCCACGGTCGATCTTCGATCCAACATCGCCGCCGAGGCGCGGGCCAAGATCGTGTACGAACGGCTGATCAACATCACGGACGATCCGGGGATCAAGGATGCGCTCACCTTCCTCATGACCCGGGAGGTCGCCCACCAGAAGTCGTTCGAAAAGGCGCTCTACGCTATCGAGAACAACTTCCCGCCCGGCAAGCTGCCCGGCCATCCGGATTTCACCGACAAGTACTACAACATGTCGCAGGGCGACGGCGACACGCGTGGTTCCTGGAATGAGGGTGACCAATGGGAGTTCGTCGACGAGCGCGACGATCAGGCCGCGGTGGACGGCGGCGATGGCCTCGCCATGGTGACCATCGACGACGACGACAGGAAAGTGCTGGCTGCAGTGGCGGCCCGCACGGCCTCCGATCCTTCCATAAACCCGATCACCGGCGCCGATCTTGGCGCGGGTCCGGGGGCCGGGAGCACAACGGCGATCGAGCCTACTCCGTAGGCGAGGAAGAGGCCGCCGCTCTGCTGGCAGCAGAGCGGCGGCGTCCGACCTGCCCTCAGGGCGTCGGGTCTAGAACGAGGCGAGCGCGGCCGCGATCAGCGCCACCGCAATCATGGCGGCGCCCGCGTACCAGTAGCTGGGCGGCAGGATAGGGCCTCTTCCTCCGTCGGCTCCGGGGGAGGGCAGGGGAGCATCGGGGCCGGTTGTGGCGTCGCCCAGGTCTGCGGTGCCCAGGTCTGCGGTTGCGCCGCCCGCTTCGGAATCCACGCCCGGCGGCGCCATGCCGGGGTCGACCACAGGAGAGGCGCCATTGGGCCGCGCGCGCCACTGGGCGTCCTTGTCCTGGAGAGCATTCGACATAAGGGTGGTAAAGCGTTGGCGCCAGCGAAGTTCCCCTGGGCCGAGCACCCTTTGGGGCCGAGGTCAGGGCACCATCAGGTATTGCCGTTGAGGTCGATGTCGCGACGACGCTCAAGCCGCGGAACCGCGCCGAGGCCACCCGGTTGATGAGGGGACCATTCGCCTGAATATCGAGGTTCGGGCTGGTCGCCCGGACACGTTCGAGGAGCTTTTTCGATGCAGTCGACCTCCGCGCCCACGCCAACCGTCTTGCAAGATCCCGCCGAAGGGGCGCGTGACCCATCCTCCGGCGGCCCTGTCGAACGCCCGATCCAGCCGGACCAGGCCGAGGGCGAGCGTCGTTCCGATCCTGCAGCGCCCTCGGGGGACGCGCGATCAGGGTTGGTGGCCGGAGGGCGCGGGGGGCCCGATGACGAGCTTCTGGTGGATGGTCAGGAGGAGGTCTTCTCCCGTACCGAAGTGGAGAACGGCCAGATCGAACATCACGCTCAATCGGGCGGGTCCAGGTCGTCAAGCACGGACTGACATCATCTGCCGCGGGCGAATGTCCAACGGGCCCGTTCGGCAAGAACATTTCTTGCTCAACACCATACCGGCGGCGCCGCGCATCCAAGCGGCGTGTGGATCGTTCAGATTGTCGCACCACAGCCGAGCTCGCCATGGATGATATCGCCCTCGCCCGACTTATCGTCGAGAATGTCCGGAGCTACGGTATCATCGCCTTTCAACGTGACGGCGTGATCACCGCCTGGGCGGGGGGGGCGGAGGCAATCACGGGCTTCAGCCGCCAGGAGGCGCTGAGCATGACGGTGGCGGATTTGTTCACCGACGCGGACCGGGCTGCGGGCATGCCCCAGGCGGAGGTCGAAACCGCGCTGCGGGTCGGACGCGCCGAGGACAGTCGTTGGCACCTGAGGCGAGACGGCAGTCTGTTCTGGGGAAATGGCGTCACGATCGACCTGGGACGCGACGGTCTGCTGGCCAAGATCTTCCGGGACGAAACCCCCGCGAAGAAGGCCGAGGAGCATCGTATTCTGCTACTCAACGAACTGAATCACCGGGTCAAGAACACCCTGGCCACGGTGCAGTCGGTTACAGACCAGGTGCTTCGCCAGGCGGGCGTCGACCGCGAGATCCGACAGAGCCTGACTGACCGACTAATCGCCCTGTCGCAGGCGCACAATGTGCTGGTCCAGGAGAACTGGGCCGGCGCGGACCTGCGCGCGCTTATCTGCGAAGTCCTGACCGCCTACGATAGAGAGCCCTCGCCCCTGAAGCTGACGGGCCCCGCCGTTCGACTTCATCCTTCCCAGGCCGTCAGCGTGTCCCTCGCGTGTCACGAGCTGGCGACCAACGCCGCGAAATACGGCGCCCTCAGCCATCGCGAAGGGCGCGTCGAGGTGGAATGGAACCTCGCCCACAGTGGCGAGGGACGGCGTTTTCTCACTCTTCTCTGGCGCGAGAGCGGGGGGCCGCCGGTCAGACCCCCGGAACGCGAGGGCTTCGGGACCAAGCTGATCACCCGCGTCTTCGCCGATCAGAGGGGAGGGAGCGCGCGCTTGATCTACGAACCGGATGGGCTGCAGTGCAGCGTGGTTCTGCCGCTACGTGACGAGACGGGGGACGGTCTTGAGGACATTGCGCCCGGGGGGCCAGCCGAGCCTGTGTCCCGGGGCGATGAGGCCTGACGATACGACTTGCTCCTGCATCCGCAGGGGACGGCATCGCAGCGCGGTCGGCCATCGATAGCCGCCTCGCCCAGCCCACGTGGAACGTTTGAGGCGCCGCCCGGTTGAGTGGGCCCAAGCCAATGACGGAGACAGCCATGGCGACCAAGACCCTGGACAACCTCTTCCACGACACCCTGCGCGACATCTATTACGCCGAACGGAAGATCCTGAAGTCCTTGCCGAAGATGGCGCGGGCGGCCCAGGCCCCCGAGCTGAAGGCCGCGTTCGAAAAACATGAGGCCCAGACCGAGGGGCAGATAGAGCGGCTTCAGCAGGTCTTCGAAATGATCGGCAAGGCGCCACGCGGCAAGACCTGCGAGGCCATCGAGGGCATTCTGGCCGAGGGCGAGGAGATCATGGAGGAGTACGAGGGCAATCCCGCTCTCGACGCCGGTCTCCTGGCCGCGGCCCAGGCCGTGGAGCATTACGAAATCACCCGATACGGAACCCTGAAACGCTGGGCCAATGTGCTCGGCCTCAAGGACGCTGCCCGGCTGCTTGAAGAGACCCTCGACGAGGAGTCCCAGACCGACGAGGACCTCACGACCATCGCCGATGCAGCGGTCAATGCCGACGCCCTGAGACCGGCCGCCTGAGATGACGGCAGGATTGCGCGACGCTGTCCCGCGGACCGCGGTTCATCTGTGCGTCGATATGCAGCGAATGTTCGCCGAGGATACGCCCTGGCACACCCCGTGGATGCAACGGGTTGCTCCGGTGGTCGTCGCGATGTGCGACCACCGGCCCGCCCAGACCGTTTTCACCCGGTTCGTCCCGCCGCCTAGCTCTGACGACGCCGGGGGCGCCTGGCGACCCTATTGGGAGCGGTGGCGTGAGATGACACTGGATGCGCTGGGCCCGGACCATGTCGAGCTCATGCCCGAACTGCGCTCGTTCGCACCGCCCGCGCTGGTGTTCGACAAGCCGGTCTATTCCCCGTGGTGGGATGGCCGGCTTCACCATGGTCTTCAAAAACGCCAGGTCGATACGCTGGTTGTGACCGGAGGCGAGACCGATGTCTGTGTGCTCGCGACCGTGCTGGGCGCGGTGGACCTGGGATACCGCGTCGTGATCGCGGCGGACGCACTGTGCAGCTCGGCGGACCAGGATCACGACGCCGCGATCCAGCTCTACTCGGAACGTTTCGGCGTGCAGATCGAGACGGCATCCACTCAGGAGATCATCGAGGCCTGGGCGTGATCAAGGGCAGCTATCCGTCGGGATGAAGAGCCCCCTGCCTGACCGGGAAGCCGGCTTCGGTGACTGCGAACCATGCACCGAAAGCCGGCTACCGCCTAGCGGCTGGCGTTCTCGCCGGACGCTTTGAGGTCAACGTATTTGTTAGTGAGGACAGCCAGATTGTCGTCCACCCACGCCGCCATGGACTGTTCCTCCTCAAGCGTTTCGCCCAACGGGGCGAGGGCGTCATCAAACGAACCCCGCTTGGCCAGGACGATAAGCGACTTGTAGGAGGCGACTTCGAAGTTTTCGAAGGCGAAGTTGGCGAAGGCGTTCTTGAGCACTTCGTCGTCGGCGAAGGCATGGCTGACCGCAGCCATGTTGCCGGACAGGTTCATTGCCGCATCCTTGAGGCCGGAGGCGCTTTCGCCGGCTGCTTCCAGTAGTCGCTCGAGACGGGCGATCTGCTCTTCGGTTTCGCGACGATGGTCGGTGAGCCGCATCTCGACCTCGGGGTAGTTCTTGGATCTGTCGATCTGCCGGCCGAGCAAGGCCATGGCCTGGTGCTCAACGGCATGAGCGTTCTTCAGACCGCTGATGAACACCTCGCGCAGGACATCATCTGGGTTGGGGCTGGACATGGTGGCTCCTTCTTTGAGAGTCCTAACCTAACCGAGGAGACGATCCGGAGGTTCCGATCCGCCATCGGAACGAACGTTCAGCCCACGCGCTCTTGTGCGATGCAACATATGAAACGGAGCGTCGTCGCCGCCGAGCGTCTCGATCTGGCCTTCGCCGAACAGGGGCGGGGCCCAGCCATCGTCTATCTGCACGGGGCGCTGACCACGCTCGAGGAAGGCTGGCTCGGGCCGCTCCCGGCCTTGGCCACAGAGCACCGGGTGATCGCCTTTGATCGTCCGGGCCATGGCCGGAGCGAAACCGCGCCAGGTCTAGGCTCGGCCTGGCGTCAGGCCGCCGTGATCCGGAGCGCGGTCAGAGCGCTCGATGTCTCCAATCCTGTGCTCGTGGGTCATTCGTTTGGTGGGGCGGTGGCGCTGGCCTACGCCTTGCAGTTCCCCGATGAAGTTCGAGGCGTCGTGGGTCTGGCTCCCATCGCGCTTCCGGAAATCCGCCTTGAGACGACGATCTTCGGCGTCCGCTCCTGGCCGGGCGCGGGCCCGTGGATCAACGCCATGGCGACGCCGGTCGATACCGTGCTCCTGCCGATCCTCTGGCGCGGCATGTTCCTGCCCCAGGCCGTGCCCGAGGCGTTCTCCGCCAATTTTCCCCGCGACCTGGCGGGCGGGAGGCCGCAGGTGCGCGCTGATGGGGAGGAATCGCTGGCGATGCCTTACGACCTGGCGAGGAGCGCGCTCGCCTATAGGGACGCCAAGGCGCCGCTTATCGTGCTCCAGGGCGATCGCGATGCGGTGGTGAGCCCCTGGCGCCAAGGGCGGGCGCTGACTGCGCTATGGCCAGGCGCCGAATTCCGCAGCCTGGCCGGACTAGGACACATGGCCCATCACTTCCGGCCCGACGCGGTGATTCAGGCGGTCGACGATCTGGTGTCCAGGACCGATGCGCCGATCACCGCCTCGCGTCCCACGCCTGAACCCGGCGTCGCTCGTGGGTCTTCCCTTCCTGCCGAGACCGCGTAGGGGAGGGCCCTTTCGGGAACGGGGCGCCGAAGCCCGCGTTGACGGCGTCAGGAGGTTCCCTCGATGTCCACACGTCCCTCGGCGCCCTCGGCCGCCGCCTCAGCCGCCGGCGGCGCTTCTCCGTTCGCCGGAGAACTCGATGAGATTCAGAGCGTGCTCGACCGGGTCCGCGAGGGCGCCCTCACCGAGGAGATCGGCCTTGAAGCCATTGCGCGGATCGTACGGCGTCGCGGAGTCGCGGCCGAGACATATCAGAAGCCCCTGGGGTGATCCTAGGGTCGAGTGAGGACCGCGCCCACGGCCGCGATCCGCTCGACGTCCTGGTACGCCGACTGGCTGAGACTTTCGCCGAAGACGTCCGGATCGATCTCCTCATAGTCGATCCGGCAGCCTGCCTGGGCGGCGAGCTCGAATAGCGCCTCCTTGATGGCGTCTCGCCCCTGGACGATGGCGCTTCCGGTGTAGAGCAGAAACTGCCCGCCGGCCGTCAGCCGGGGAAGCGCCTCTCGAGCCCACTCAAGGGCGAGACCTTCGCCTCGCTCCCCGCCGCCGTCGCGATAAAGGCGTGTGCGGGCGCCAGCGATATAGGGCGGGTTGGCGGCGATGACATCGAAGGCGCGCGGTTCTGGCGGCAGGCCGCTGCACTCAACGAGGCGAATCTCGACATCATTATGAAGGGCGTTCGCCCAGGCGAAATCGAGGGCGCGGGAATTGACGTCGGAGCCAAAGACATCGGCATCGGGAAAGCGATCGGCCATGACCAAGGCGCCCACTCCGGCGCCAACGCCGATGTCCAGCATGACCTCGGCGCCGGCGCGTGGGCCGAGGGCCTGGCGCAGGAAGCGGGCGTAGCGATAGGTGTCTGGTCCCAGAAAGACATCGTCGTCCGAGCGGCTGGGCGCGGAGTGCAGATAGAGGCGGCCCGCCACCCGCGCGGCGCGCACGGTCAGTCGGCAGCCTTCCTGTGCCGGGTCCAGGACCCTCGACCCGGTGAGTAGCGTCAGAAGGTGGGGGTCGATGTCTTCAGGCCGGAGGGTCCGGGTCCAGCCGAACAGATCCCGCAAGCTGTCGTCGCCAGGGACCCGGCCTCGCTCGCTCATCCGCCGATGGGTCTTCGGGGTCGGGGTAATGAAGTCGTACCCTTGCGCCTCAAGATAGGCCAAAACCGGCAGCAGGTGGCTGCTCATCCGGCCCCGGGGTCGATCAGTTTGAGGCGCTGAAGTGGTCATAAGGGTCCAATTGCAGTCTGGCAAAGCAGGGGGACAAGTCTCTGAATGCGCGAGCATTCTCTGAGTGCGGAAACGGGAACCCCCTCGCGTTCGCGGGGTTCCGGGTCCAACGGAGACCCGCATGACCCGACCAGCCGGCGACCATCCCCTCAACGCAGCGCGCCAACCGCATCCTGGGCCTGTTCGAAAGAACCAGGACACCTCGCTGGCACGGCCGGCTGCGGGTCTGGCCGTGCTCGAGACAGGCGTTTACCGGGGGCCTCACCTCTACAGCCATCGCCCCATGATCCGAATCCAGCTCGATCTGGGGACGCTGGAAGAATTCCCCACGAATCGGCTGGGTGGGTTCAACGAGGCGCTGGTCGCCGAGCTACCGGGGCTGGCCGATCATGGGTGCTGCCACGGGCGGCCGGGCGGCTTTCTCGAACGTCTGGAGGACGGGACCTGGCTCGGACACGTCGTCGAGCATGTGGCGCTGGAAATCCAGCGCAGGGCCGGGGCTGAAGTCACGCGGGGAAAGACGCGGTCCGTAAAGGGCCGCAGCGGCGTCTACAACGTGATGTTCGCCTATCAGGACGAGCAGGCCGCGCTCCTGGCCGGTCGGCTGGCCCTTCAGATCGTGAATGGATTGCTTCCGAGCGAACTCACGGGCGTGACCGGCCTGGAGCGGATTTATCCGGTGTCGGCTCATCCGCATCTGGACAAGATCATCACAGCTGAACCGGCGACGGCCGTGGTGGCCGCGGTTCTCGCGCGGGGAGCCCTGGGACCTACCACCCAGGCCCTGGTTGACGCGGCGCGCCGCCGCGGCATTCCCGTGACCCGACTCAATGGCCAGAGCCTCGTGCAACTCGGATGGGGTTCTCGCCAGCGCCGGCTGCGCGCCAGCGTCACCGATCGCACGGGCCTGGTGGCGTCTGAACTGGCGGGAGACAAGCAGCAGACCAAGATTATGCTTGAGGCCGTTGGCTGTCCGGTGGCCAGGGGCCGAGTGGTCACGACGGCCGAAGAGGCCGTGGCGGCCGCGCGAACCTTGAAGCCGCCCGTCGTGATCAAGCCCTTGGACGGCAACCATGGTCGCGGGGTCGCCACGGGTCTGCGCACCGACGCCGAGATCGCCGCCGCCTTCAGTGAGGCTGCGCTCCATGCCCGGCGGGTGATCGTGGAGGAGGAGTTGCCGGGCCGTGATCATCGCATTCTGGTAGTCGACGGACAGGTGTTGGCCGTGGCCGAACGCCGCCCTGCCGAGGTTGTCGGAAACGGACACTCCACCGTGGCCGAGCTGGTCGCTGCGGTGAACGGGGATCCGCGCCGGGGCGTGGGGCACGAGAAGGCGCTGACGCGTATCCGGCTCGACCAGGCGGCCGAAACCGTGCTGGCGCGCCAGGGCCTTTCGCCGTCGAGCGTGCTCAAGGCCGGGCAGACCGCCCGCCTGCGCACGACGGCCAATCTGTCGACGGGCGGAACGGCCATCGACCGAAGCGGCGACATCCACCCCCATAACGCCGCGATCGCGCGCCGCGCCGCCCTCGCGGTCGGCCTGGATGTCGCCGGCATCGATCTCTTGGCTCCCGACATCGCCCGTTCCGTGCGGGAGACGGGCGGGGGGGTGGTGGAGGTCAATGCCGCGCCGGGATTGCGAATGCATCTGCAGCCGTCCGAGGGCGAGAGCCGCGACGTCGCTGAGCCCATCATCCGGATGATGTATCCCAAAGGCGCGCGCGCTCGGATACCCATCCTGGCGGTCACCGGAACCAACGGAAAATCAACCGTTGGGCGCATGCTGGCTCATATTTTCGCCAGCACGGGTCAGACGGTCGGGCTCACCAATACGAGCGGCGTGTATATCGGCGGCGAGCCCGTCTACGTGGGGGACGCCAGCGGCCCGCGCAGCGCGCGGATGGTCTTGCGTGATCCTACGGTCGATGTCGCCGTCCTGGAGTGCGCCCGGGGAGGAATTCTGCGCGAAGGGCTCGCTTTCGATCGCTGTGACGTGGGCGCGGTCCTGAACGTCCAGCCCGACCACCTGGGCCTCGGGGGCGTGGACACGCTCGAAGACCTGGCCAAGGTGAAGTCCGTGGTGACCGAAAGCGTGTCGCGCCGAGGGGTCAGCGTCCTGAACGCCGACGATCCGCTCACATTACGCATGGCGCGACACGCCGGGGGGCGCGTCTGCTGGTTCTCGATGCGCGGTGGGGAAGAGGCTCCAGGATTCCTGCTCAAGCATCTCGCCGACGGCGGGATGGGCGCGCTGTATGATCCCGCCGTCGGCGAGATGACGCTTCACGACGGACGGCGCTCGTGGGCGCTGGGCGCAGCCTCGGCTATCCCGGCCACGCTTGGGGGCGAGGCTCTGTTCAATGTGCAGAACGCCCTGGCGGCCGCCGCCATGGCCGTCGCCGCCGGCCTATCGCCAGATGTGGTGGTCAGGGCTCTGCGAACCTTCGCCTCGACCTATGAGCAGAACCCCGGCCGTCTCAATGTGCACGACGAGCACGGGTTTCGCGTCGTACTCGACTACGCTCACAATCCTGAAGGGCTGCGCGCGCTGGGACGGCTCATCAAGGCGATCAAGCCGGAGACCGCGCGCAGCATCGCCATGCTCAGCGTCCCCGGCGACCGGCGGGATGACGAAATCCTGGCGATGGGCGAGGTCGGCGCGGGTTTTTTCGACGAACTGGTCTTTCGCGAGACTCCCGATAATCGCGGCCGGCCCGTCGGCGAGGTGATCCGACTGATGACCGAAGGCGCGCTCGCCGCGAACCTCGATCCGAGTCGGATCCGTGGAATTCGTCGGGAGGAAGATGCGGTTCGCACGTGTCTAGACATGGCGCGGCCCGGAGATCTGGTGGTGCTGACGCCGACGCGGGTCGACGCGGTGTGGCGCCAGGTTCTCGACTACCGACCTTCCCGCGAACCCGGGCCGGCGTCCCCGCTGGAACCTATCCTGGAGCCCCCGCATGGATAACGCAGGCGCTCCGCTCATCGTCATCGGCGGGCATGAGGACAAGGAGGGCGATCGCGTCATTCTCAAGGAGGTGGCGCGCCATCTGAACGGAAAGCGCCTGGTCATCGCCACCGTGGCCTCCCACGAGCCCGAAGGCTATTTCGACAGCTATCGTGAGGCCTTCGCCGCATGCGGCGTGACCGATCTCGTGGAACTCTACCTGAACGAGCGTTCCGAAAGTCTGGACGCCGAGATCCTGGCCAAGCTGGACGGGGCCGGCGGCGTGTTTTTCACCGGCGGAGATCAACTGCGCATCTCAAGCCAGATCGGCGACACCCCTGTTGAACGGAAAATCCGTGAGCTTCATCAAGGCGGGGCCGTGATCGCCGGCACGTCGGCGGGGGCTTCCGTGATGAGCGAGACCATGCTGGTCAGGGGCGCGAGTTCAGAGTCACACAGGATCGGCGATCTCCACATGGCGCCGGGGCTAGGACTGGTGCGCGATATGATTATCGACCAGCATTTCGCCGAAAGAGGGCGCTATGGGCGACTGCTGGGCGCGGTGGCCCACAATCCGCGCCTCTTGGGTCTGGGGGTGGACGAAGACACGGCGGCGATCATCACCGGGCGACGGCTGCGGGTCATCGGAAGCGGAGCCATCTACGTGGTCGATGGCGAGGGGGCGAGCCACTCGAACATCGCCGAGGCGGGCGCGGATCGGGCCCTGTCGATGTTCGACGTGAGGATGCATGTGCTCTCCAGCGGAGACGCCTTCGATCTGGACGAAAGGCGGCCCTATCCGGGCGATCACGACGCCTGAATTGAACCCGGAGAGCCGATCGGTTGATCGCCGCCCGTCAGAAAACCGTCATGGGAAAAGGGCGACTGGGCCGCTCACGGCCACCCCTCTTTTTGTGACCGAGTTCGGACTTTGGAACACTCCTCATCGCCGGCGCTTGCATGGGTCAGGAGGCGCGTTGAATGAGCGAACAAACAATCTTGGTGACCGGCGGCGCCGGCTTTATCGGATCCCATGCTTGCAAGGCCCTGGCCCATGCCGGCTATCGACCGGTAGTCTTTGACGACCTTTCCAATGGTCATGCCGAAGCGGTCAAATGGGGACCGCTGGTGGTCGGCGACGTTCGCGACGCCGCCGCGCTCGAGGCCTGCATGATCAGCCATGACGTCAGCGCCGTGATCCATTTTGCAGGGCTGATCGAGGTCGGACGCTCTGTTTCGGCCCCGGACGTCTATTGGGACGTCAATCTTGGCGGGACGGCCGCGGTCATGGGGGCGATGCGGCGCGCCGGGGTCGAACGCATCGTCTTTTCCTCGACTGCGGCCGTTTATGGTCAGCCCGCGGCCTCGGGCCCCGACCTTTTGAGTGAAGATCTCCCGCTCCAGCCAATCAATCCCTATGGCGACAGCAAGCTGGCGGCCGAACGCCTCATCGCCGGTCACGCCAAGGCCTTCGGGTTAAAGGGCGTGGCTCTTCGCTATTTCAATGCGGCCGGCAGCGACCCCGATGGAGACGTCGGAGAGGCGCACCGACACGAAAGCCACCTCATACCCCTGGCGATCGATGCAGCGCTGGGGCGCGGTCCCGGCCTGACCGTGTTCGGCGAGGACTTTGATACTCCGGACGGCTGCTGCGTGCGCGACTATGTCCACGTCTCGGATCTGGCCCGGGCTCACGTCCTGGCGCTGGACGCCGAGCCGGGGTCGACCGGATTCTTGGCCCTAAACCTCGGCCTGGGGCAGGGAAGCTCTGTCCGGGAAGTGATCGCCTCCGTGAACAGAACGGTCGGCCGCCGCACGCCGCACCTGGTCGGTCCCCGCCGCGACGGCGACCCGGCTCGCCTGGTCGCCGATCCGCGACGCGCCTGGGCAGCGCTCGGCTGGCGGCCGGTCCACACCGAACTGGACGGGATCGTCGCGAGCGCGGCCGCGTGGCGGCGGCGACCTGCCTTCGGACCCAATTGCTCTGTCGAGAAGCAGGTGGCCTGACGCGCCGGACCTTCGAGGTCGACCGCGGGCCCGTTACCCATTCATTCACTGGATCCTTCATGGCCGTCGCCGACATCATCCCCCTTGCGCCCCCCGGTGGTCGCTCCGATCCCATCGTGTGCCTCTCGCACCTGCGCTGGACCTTCGTGCTCCAGAGGCCGCAGCACCTGATGTCCCGGTTCGCGCGCCAGCGAACGGTGATCTTCTTTGAAGAGCCGCTACCGGCCGAAGCCGGGGCCGCCATGGGCGTCGACATCCGCACCTGCGAGGACTCCGGAGTGATCGTCGCGACCCCCCGCGTCCCCGACGGTCTGGAGGGCCCGGCGCGCAACGCCGTCTTGCGTCAGCTCCTCGACGAGGTGCTGGCGGCCCACCGGATCGAGCGCCCCGTGGTCTGGTACTATACGCCGATGATGGCTCCTGTGGCCCGCCACCTCGACGCTGCGGCGGTGGTCTATGACTGCATGGACGAGCTGGCGAACTTCGCCTTCGCCCCGCCCGATCTGGTGACGCTGGAGCGAGAATTGTTCGCCATGGCGGACGTCGTGTTCACGGGCGGCTACAGCCTCTACGAAGCCAAACGCGAGCTACATTCCAACATTCACCCCATCCCCTCCAGCGTCGATCGCGATCACTTCGCCCAAGCGCGGTCGATCAAGCGGGAGATGGAGGCGCGCTGGACGGCGACCCTAGGGTTCTTCGGCGTGATCGACGAACGCATGGATCTCGATCTGATCGCTCGGGTCGCGGAGGCGCGCCCCGATTGGCTGTTCGAGATCGTGGGCCCCGTGGTCAAGATCGACCCCGCCCGTCTGCCCAGCGGCGCCAACATCCGTTATCCCGGCCAAGCCGCCTATGACGATCTGCCCGCGTGGCTGGCGCGGTGGGACGTGGCGCTGATGCCCTTTGCCCAAAACGAATCCACGCGCTTCATCAGCCCGACGAAGACGCCGGAGTATCTCGCGGCGGGGCGTCCGGTGGTGTCGACGCCGATTCGCGACGTGGTACGCCACTACGGCGACCTGATGGGGGTGAAGATCGCCTCGGAGGCCGAAACCTTCGCCATGGCGTGCGACGAGGCCCTGGCCCTCATGCGAGGTGAAGACGAGACCTGGCTGGAGGAGATCGACGCCGCGCTGTCCAGCCTGTCCTGGGACCAGACCCAGTTGCGGATGGCGGCTCACGTGGACGGCGCGGCGCGGCGACGCCGATCCGGGATCGGCGCCGGCGGACCGCCGGCCGCCTGGTCCTCTCGCCGGCGGCGTCACTTCGACGCCCTGGTCGTCGGAGCGGGATTTGCCGGCTCGGTTCTTTCCGAGCGCCTTGCGGCGGCCGGACAGTCCGTCCTGCTCATCGACCGGCGGGATCACATCGGCGGAAACGCCTATGATCGCAAGGACGCCGCCGGACTGCTCATCCACCAGTACGGACCCCACATCTTCCACACGAATTCCGCGGACGTGTTCGACTACCTGTCCAGGTTCACAGCCTGGCGGCCTTACGAACACCGCGTCCTGGCCCAGGTGCGCGGTCAACTGACGCCCATGCCGATCAACCGCACGACCCTTAATCTGCTGTATGGCCTCAACCTCGCATCCGATGAGGCGGCGGAGGCCTTTCTGGCGTCCAAGGCAGAGCCGGTGGAGACGATCCGCACCTCCGAGGACGTGGTTGTGAACGCCGTGGGTCGAGAACTCTATGAACTCTTCTTCAGGGGATACACCCGCAAACAGTGGGGGCTGGATCCATCCGAGCTGGATCGATCGGTCACGGCGCGGGTGCCGACGCGGGTGAACACCGACGACCGTTATTTCACCGACGCTTTTCAGGCCATGCCGCTCCACGGCTACACCCGCATGTTCGAGAACATGCTGGACCACGCGGGCATCAGCATCGAAACCGGTGTGGATTTTCGGGACGTGGCTGAAGACGTCACCTATGACCGGCTGATCTTTACAGGCCCCATCGATGAGTTCTTCGACCACCGCTTCGGACCGCTGCCTTATCGGTCCCTGTCCTTCCGTCACGAGACGATCGACAGCCCACGGTTTCAGCCGGTGGCGACCGTCAACTATCCCGACGAAGCGGTCCCCTACACGCGCGTGACCGAATACAAGCACCTGACCGGGCAAGAGCACGCCAAGACCAGCATCACCTATGAGTATCCTTCCGCGGAGGGCGATCCCTATTACCCCATTCCCCGCGCCGAGAATCAGGCGCTGTTCAAGCGCTATGAAGAACTGGCCCGCCAGCGGCCCGACGTGACCTTTGCCGGTCGTCTCGCCACCTACCGGTATTACAATATGGATCAGGTCACCGGCCAGGCGCTCGCCCTCGCCCGGCGCCTGCTGGTCCCCGAGAAGGCCGCAAGCCCGCCCGGCCCGTAGAGCCGTCGACGCAGCGAACGCGCGCGGCGATGAGCTACCGGCGCCGGCGCTGGGCTTTGGGCGACATTCCTGAGGCCGCTCAGAACCCTCTTCAGGAGTTGGCGGCGCCCCTCGGCTGATCGAGCCTGACTGCCGGCCGCCCGGCGCCGACCGCTGCACCACCCTCGGGCGGATCGCCGCAGCCGCAGGCGGCCGCCGACAGCAGTTGTCGGTCCAGAATGAGCCAGCGGCCACGGATGCACCGAATAGCGCCGCTGCGCTGAAGCCCCGCCGCAGCGGCGTTGACGCTGGTCCGCTGAACGCCGAGGATGTCGGCCATCATGGTCTGGGTGCATGCCAGGGTGTGGGACCCGGCCGCCAACGATAGCCTCAGCAGCCATTTGGCCAGGCGACGGTTTATGGGGTGCAGCGCGTTACAGCTGGCCTCGGCCTGGACAAGGCGCAGTCGGCCCAGGGCGTGCCGGGCGAAAACGTGCTCCATCCAGGTGGTTCCCATGATGACCGTGAGCCGCGCGGCCGGGACCTCGACCCAGCGAGAGTCCAACACGGGCTGAATCCGCGTGTCCAGGCTGGCGCCCAGGCCGAACTCCCAGCCGTGGGCCCCGCCCGCTCCGCACAGACCGACGCAGGTCCCCGCGTCTTTGGGAAAGAGGCCCAAGGCGCCTTGGAGCACCAAGGTTAGGGCGCCTTCCGCCGGGGCGGCGGCAGTATAGCCGGAGCGACGGCAGACGCCCTCCTGCAGGATCAGGTCACGCGCGGGCGTGGGAAGAAGATCGAAGACCTCATGCACCGCAAGGGCGGCGCTGAGGTCGGAAGGCCGGGGATCATTGGCCGAGGCCAGACGACCCAGAAATGCATTTGACGCACTGGACATTAAAACCTTATGGCGAGGTGGACCCGCGAGATCATTCACCCAGATCAACGCACTCGCCCAACGCAGGTTTCTGCATTTTACAGCTTTCGCGCGTAGAGGCGGCGATCAGGTCGGCGCCACCAGCCGCGGCTGGAACTTTCGGTTTCGCCCGATCTCAGCCAGTCGCCCAGCGGTGTCCAGGGGGCGCCGGGGGTCAAGGCGTCCAGGGCGCCTGGCTCGTAGCTTCCTCCCTGCTCTGTGAGAAGTCTGTCCCAACCCACACATCCGGCTAAGCTCCAGATCGTCAGGCCCGCGACAGGCACGCCATTGGCCTTTGCGGCTCGCGCTGCGGTCATCGCCCCGGCCACCCATGCAATCTGCTGGTCGGGCTCGCAGCCGATATGACACTCGGTGATGGCCACCGCCCGGTCATAGCGCCGCGCGAGAAAGGCGAGATAGTCACGCCAACGGGGCCTCCAAGTGCGAGACACGCGCACCGCTTCGGTGTCGGCATAGGCCTGGACGCCGTTCCCGCCATGCAGATGGTCTGGGTAGAGCGCCAGGCGGTGATCAAGGTGGCGGTCGCTCGTGACGTAGTAGTTCATGCCGATGACATCCGCCGGGCAGGGATCTCGGACCAGAGCCTTCAGGCGTGCCGTCAAGCCGAACGTCGCGAGGTGCGCCGTCAACGGATGTCGCGGCCCTACCCGTCCGGACAGCAGATCCCAGGTCATGAGCCGACGCGCGTTTTCGTGTCGCGCCTGATCGGCGCAAGGCGCAGTCGCATAGGTTCGGCCGAAGTCTTCGGTCTGGATCAGCCGCGCCACGGGCGTGACCTGTCTGATCGCGCGCATGGCGGCGCGAACCCCCTCCAGTTGGGTCAGAAGCGCCGACCAGAAGGCGCGTTCGGACCGTTCGTGCGGGTACCAATGCCCATAGAGGCAACTGAACCGCGCCGTGGTCAGGGGCTCATTGACCGGCGTCCAGTCGGTCACCCATGGATAGCGGCGGGCGACCTGAGCGGCGAAAGCTCCAAGACCTTCGGCAAAGTCGTCACTGTCGAGGGTCGCCCATCTGGGTCCGGCGCCATGATGGACCAGACCGACGATCGGCCGGATGCCCAGGCTCTTCAACCGAGCGAGATAGGCGTCCGCCCAGTCCCAGTCCCAGCAGTCCGGCGACGTCTGCACTCGCTCCCAGAGCACCGGCGTCCGCAGGGCGCTCACGCCCAGTTCGGCGAAACGGTCCAGGTCCTCGAGCCGATCATGGTGCCCCGTCAGCCTGAGCTGATCGACATAGCGGTCCGCTACTCGATTGACGGTGCATTCCGCTCCGCCCCAGAGCTCGAGCGGAGCTATCGACGGGGCGGGTTCGGCGGTCGGCACTTGTATGCGGGACCTACTCAAGACTTGCGCGCTGAAGGGGCGCCAGCCGACCTCCGCCCTGCGGGCTGTTCCGGCCATCGGAGTTGACGGATCGCGCCGGCCTTGGGGCCGCCGGAATCAGCCTGTCTGCAGGCATCGGACCGGTTGACCGCGAGGTCGGCAGCCTTGTGCTTCCCAATTCGGTTGGGATCATGATCGCAGAGTATCCGACGAGCCCGCCCGGGTGTCTGTGGAGGTTGGAAATCATGGGCGCTCCTGACAGGCTGAACCAGCACGGCCCCTGGACCCCCGTTCTCGCCGCGGCAGAGGTCGAGGGCAGGGGGCGCCGGGGGCATGACCCCCACTCAAGCCAAGCGTCGGTTCGCGTCGTCACCCCAGAGGTGGGCGCGGTAGGCGTCAAAGCAGCGCTGTCCAGCCATCAGGCGCAGCACCGCGCCCTCCGCCAAACTCCGCAGGCATTCCGGACGAGCCTGGGCCAACGGCAGCAGGACTTCCTCATTCCAGGCCTTGGAATGTTCGACGTCCAGGGTGGCGTGGAGAGCAAAATATTTGCGCTCGGCCCCGATGCCAAGGCGCTTCAATCCGGCTGCGACATGGGTAGCGCGCCAAGGCGCCGTCAGTTCGACCGCGCCCAGGGCGCCGAGGGCGTGATAAGCGTAACGCCGGGAGGTCGAAAAGGCGACGAGCGTATTGCCGAGCGCCAGCGACGGCCAGAGGGTCGTCTCGATCGTCGGATGAAGATCCAGGGCCTGCGCCAGCCGATCCAGCATCGGGCCATGCATGCCCTTCTCGTGGCCGCGGCCCATTTCGTCCCAGTAGTTCCGCGCCAGCTCAAGCTTGGGCCGCACGGGCATCTGGACCTGCGCCATGGCGACGAGATCATCGAAACCGGCCTCTCCCGCGACCTCCTGGAGCAGGAACCACCTCATCTCTTCCAGAGATGCCTCCTCGGCTAGCCAGGGAAAGAGCGGATCGGATTCTCCCGGTCCCCGACCCTGAAGAGCCTGGAACCAGTCGACGAACGTGGCAGGGTCGGAGGGCAGATCACCAAGCCAGACAGCGGCCGAAAGCCTTTCCCGCTCGACGAAGGCCCCCTCCAGCATCATCATCCGCGCGTCCCGCTCGATGTCAGCGCGCCAGTTCACGGTGGGAAGTCCGGGCGCCAGGCGCTCCCGGTTCCATCTCGCCAGGGCTTGATGGAAGGTCTCGGGATCGCTGAAGGCGGCGACGGACGATGACGGGGTCTCGCTCACGACTTGGCTCCTGACGGCGTTCCGGGGTTACTCCTAAGCCGACCGAAGGTTCCAGGCCCTTGAAGATCGACGACAAAACGTCGGGTCTCCGACTCAGGAACGCATGAGGGCCTCTGGAGATTAAGCCGGGCTTGGAGGGTCGATGACGCATTCCGGATATCATTGGACGATCCGCCAGGAGGGATCGGCCTGGCGATGGTCGCTCCTCACGCCGAAGGGAGACGCATTGGTGGGCGGTCTGGCCGACACCCGGCCTATCGCGGCGGCCTGCGCGCTTCGAGAAATCATCTGCGCCATGACCGAGACGTCCGAGCAACGCGACCTGGCGGCCTAAACGTCCCAAGCGGATCGCCGCGACATCGCTTGCCATCTCCGCAGCCCTTCGACAGGAAGAGGGCGGAGGGACCATGCCGAACATCCTGAACCTGCAGAGCCTGCTCGGCCTGGTCGTCATCGTCGCCGCGTGCTGGGCGATCAGCGAGAACCGGCGAGCGTTTCCGTGGAAACTGGCGATCGGGGCGGTGCTCGTTCAGGCGGTGCTGGTTCTGCTGGTCTTCGGTGTTCCGGGCAGCGCCGCGGTTCTGAACGCCATCACCGGGGCTGTGGAGGGTCTGGCGACGGCGACGAGGCGCGGCACCCAGTTCATCTTCGGCTATCTGGGCGGAGGCGATCAGCCGTATGCGGTGGTCAATCAGCCGGCGCTGTTCGTCTTCGCCTTTGAAGTGCTGCCGCTGATCCTGGTGATCTCGGCGCTGTCGGCGCTGCTGTGGCACTGGAAGGTGCTGAAGTGGATCACGCGCGGCTTCGGCATCCTGTTCCAGCGGACCATGGGGCTGGGCGGCGCCTCGGCCCTGGCGGTGGCGGCCAACATCTTTCTGGGCATGATCGAAAGCCCCATCGTGATCCGCGCCTATCTGGACAAGCTGACGCGGTCCGAAATTTTCCTGATGATGGTCGTCGGCCTGGCGACGGTGGCCGGGTCAACCATGGTGGCCTATGCCACCATCCTGGGGCCGGTGCTGCCCAACGCGGCGGGGCATGTTCTGGTCGCCTCCATCGTCTCGGCGCCGGCGGGGATCCTGCTGGCGCGGATCATCGTTCCCGAGCGGCCGGGAGAAGGCGGAGCCAACGCCGATTACAGCTCGGACCTGAAGTATGACTCGGCCATCGACGCCATCTCCAAGGGCACGGCCGA
>CAZITK010000002.1:0-33327 GCA_964542145.1 uncultured Brevundimonas sp. | reverse complement strand
CGCAGCCACACGCTGGCTCAAATGGCGGCATCGCCGTGCATGTCCTAGGAGGTTAGAGCACGCTTCGCGCGAGAGACCGACCAGCTTGATCGATCCTGAATTCGGTCCTGGATGGCGTTGGCCGCGATCAGCAACTGGTCGCCCCAAGCCACGTTCGCCTGATCGGCATTGAAAGAGACCTGGGGCGCAACGGCAGGGTCCAGGGAAATCACGGAGGCCAGGCTCAAGCCGGCGCCGACAGCCGTCAATCCCAAGGCGTCATTCGCCTGTCGGCGATGATAGCCCGTCGAAACCCACCCCTGGATGCGGGGCTCGATGACGCCTCTCTGCCTGGTCAGAGCGAAAGGACACGACGCGGCGTACGTCACAGCGCCGCCGTCGAACACAAAACCCGCGCCCGAGCGCCGAGCCGTCAACTCCGGCGCGAGATGCAGCCATGCGGTGACTTCGCGGGGCTCGGTCGCGGCAATCCGGTCCAGCAGCACCAGCCACTCCCCTGGCCGGTACAGGAAGGTTCGGTGATGACTTACGCCCCACCCCGGCCGATCGATCGCCCCCTCAATAACCCATCCCCATGGGGCCAGGCCCAGTCGAGTCAGGACATTTCCGGCGGGCGCCGTGCGTCGAACACCATTGTCGGTTCGCTCAGCGATCAGATCGACGGCGTTGTGAGCCGAGGCGCCGTCTGTGAAATCACGCCAGGCCTTCTTGGAATAGGTATATTTCCCCGTGTCGACGATTACGAAACGACCACGGTCGTAGAGTTCGAACGACAATTCATCGGCATGCTTGTGCACATTGGAATGGTGCGCTCCCGTGACGAGAAGCATGGAGGACTCCGCCGCCGGCGTTCCTCGCGTGGTTCGCACCACGGCGTAGCCCGCGTGTTGGAAGAGCTTCGCGGATATCCCGCCGGCAGGAGCCGGCCGGCGACGAATCGTGACGGGGGTCCGCCCTGAATCTCCGATGGCTGACAGGCAGCCGTCCGGAAAAGTCAGCCATCGAAGATTGTCGCGGGCAAGCGTCACGACATCTTGGACATGACCCATGCCGTCATACCAGCCGCTGGCAAGGAGGCGCTCCACCGTCTTCAGGGCGAAGAGGTGATAACCGGGAGAATGCTCCAAATGCATGCCGTCGGCGCAGAACTGGCGATCCAGGAGACTGTTGAAAATGTCCTCGGCATAGGCCTCCGCGCCCTCGGCTTCCGGGACGTCTGGCATGACCTTGGCCAGAGCCATCGTGCCGTGAACCTGGAACAAGCCATGATTGCTGTCGCCGATGAAATTCTTATCCCGCAACCTGGCGAGGTGGCGCCGCGCCAGATCCACCACCGCGATGCGACGATCGTCGAACTGCGGGCGAGCAAAGCCCGGCTGGCTGATCACATAGGCCAGCTTGGCTGCTCTGAGCCCCGAGCCCATGTCGTTCCACAGCTCCAGCGCCGAGGAATGATCGGCTTCGAACGCAGCCCAGTCGATCATGCGTTCGACCAACCGTTCCAGCCAGATATCATCGCCGGACTGGGAGTGAGCCGTGACCATGACGTCGAGCGGCCGCCAGGCATTCAGCTGAAATCGCCAGTTGCGATCCTGGAAGGGGTCGGCCAGCCAATCGATGGGAAGATCGAGACGATGGGGCGTGACATCGGCGCGCGCCTGCCACCCATTCTGCAATGCATCACGGGCCTTGACGACCGGATCGCGAAAGGCCCCGCACAGGGCTTGGCGGTGGGTTAGGATCAAGGGAAGCTCAAGCTGTGGGGTCCGCAGGATTAACGGCCCGCTTGTCCTTATAGCTCCGCGACATCGTCCGCCAAATGACGACGACCACTTCGCCCGCGGCCACGCCGATGATATGGGCCGATCATGGTGAAATTGGCCTCGCCCCCGCTCCGCCCCGCAATCCGTCAGCACCTCGCCCTTGCCGGCGCGCAGGCCCGTTGGCGCGCCGCCGTGGCCGGCGGCGATCGATTGACGGCGCTTGAAGCCGCCGAGGAGGCGCTCGCCTGCGGAAACGCGTCCTTGCAACTGAGAACGTGGAGAATCGACAGCTTGCTACGCGCCGGTCGTCCCGACGAGGCGCTCTCGGCGCTGGCCGAGATTGAAGCCGAAGAAGGCCCCTCTCACGAGTCTCGCTTCCAAGCCGCAAATCTCGCTTACTATCGCAGCGACTACGCCCTTGCCGCCCAGGCTTGCGCCGAGGCGATTGTCCTGCTGCCTCTCTCCAAGAAGCCCACGGCCCAATACAGCACGGTCGTCCGGTTCTGGGCGGAATGCCTCTGCCTGGCCGGGAGCCATGACGAAGCCCGGCGCATCCTGGAGCGATGCCTCGCCTTCAAGGATCCCTGGTCGACGGAAGACATAAGGGCCCTACGCAAGACGGTCGTTGATGAAGCCTCACTGGCGGACTTCCGCGCTTTTCTGGCTCCCTATTTCAGCTTCGCCGGCGTCCGATCGCGCGCGGCCCTTTATCATTTCTCCATGGCGTGTCGTGATCTCAAACTCTACGATCAGGCAGAGATGGCTATCCGTCAGCGCTATCTGACGGCGGCCCGGTTGGTTCCGTTCGGCCATCGTCCCCCCTCCGCCGCGCCCAAGCCCGCCTGGGTCGCCGATGCCCGTCGGACGCTCACGGACCTGAAGTCGGTGATGGACGGCCAGCGGGTGGAGTTCTTCCTGATCTCGGGCACCCTTCTTGGTGCAGTGCGAGAGGGGGACATTCTGGGCCACGACAAGGACATCGATGTCGGGGTGCTGGAAACCCCGGACGTGGACAAGGGGGCCCTGGAGGCAGCCTTCTCCAAGAGTGGCCGCTTTTCCGTCAAGCCCTACCAGGTGCCCAGCCTTCTACGTGTCCAGCACGCCTCCGGCGTAATGGTTGATGTCTTCTGGCACCGCGAAGAAGATGGTCTGATCATCCATGAGGGGATGAAGTCCAAGTGGTGGAACAGCGCCTTTGACCTGATCGACATTCCTTTCTTGGGCGACACCTATCGCGGCCCGCGCAACTACGCGCGATATCTCGGAGAGAACTACGGGAACTGGGAGAAGCCCGATGCGGAGTTTGAGACCTTCGTCGACACCCCGAACATGGTGGTGACCAGCGAGGGCGAGATCGTTTGGTACTACTACTGCAAACTTCTGGACTACCACATTCAGGGAAAGGTTCCGCAGTTCCGCAAGGTGGGCAAGGCGCTGGCGCGGCTTCGGCCGAAGGATCGCTTGGTGCAGGCCATGGTGCATTCGACCCTGGCCGGACGAATTACGGCGCCGCCCACCCTTTTCGAAGACGAGCCGCCGCTGGACGAGATCGCTTTCGACGGTGTCCTTGGCGGGGAGGCCGAAGCCGGGGACGAAACGGAGCCGCAGCCGACCTCGGAAGCGCCGGTTCCGGTCACCGAGAACGGCGAAACGATCGAGGAGGGAGAGACCGAAGAAGACGCCGAGACGGCCGAGACGGAGGAAAAGGCCTGACGGCCGCATGCATCGGTAGCGTTGCGCTTGTATGTGATTTCTGCGACGGCTCGCCGCGCACCCAGGGCGGTGCGTATGGGAGTCCTGATTCCCCGACTCTGCACGGGGCGGGATGGAGAAGAGCGATGCGCAAGGTCATCACCTATGGAACCTTCGATCTGTTCCACATGGGCCATCTTCGCCTGTTGGAGCGGCTGCGCGCCCTGGGCGACCATTTGACGGTGGCGGTATCGACCGACGCTTTCAATGCACAGAAGGACAAGGTCGCCACTGTCTGTTTCGAGGAACGCGCCCATATCTTGAGCGCTCTGCGTTGCGTCGATCAGGTTATCCCGGAGGAAAACTGGGGGCAGAAGCGCGACGACATCGCCAGACTGGGCATCAGCGTGTTCGGCATGGGAGGCGACTGGCAAGGAAGGTTCGATGAACTCAGCGACATATGTGAGGTGGTCTATCTGCCGCGTACAGAGGGCATAAGCACCACGCTCCTCAAGGAGTCCATCGCATCGCCAACCCCGCTTCGCGTGGTTGCAGCGAGGCGCTAATCCCCTTGTCGGTTCTGGGCCCGCAGCACGGCTTTGCCGCCGACGACGCGCCGCGCGCACTGCGCCTCGCCCTGGCGCGTTCGGGGCGACGCCTCGCCGCACTGGCTTGGGGTCGAGACGATCCCGTGACGCTATCGCGCCTCGGCCTACACGCCCAGGCCCGCGCGGGCTTTCTCGCGAAACCGGTGTTGGAACGCCGATGGCCGGCCGAGGCGGTGATTAGCCATTTCGCCGCCGGGGCCCTCGATGATGCTCGACGCTTGGGTATATGCGGCGCCGCACGCCCGAACCGCCGCCTCGCCCTCGCCCTGGCGCCGCTCGACCCCGCCCTTGCGCTGACGGCCTGTCCAGTTCGAGAGGAAGCGTTGCACCTGGCCCTGGCGCTTCAGGCCCAAGCGGTGACAACCTCGCCGGCTCCGGCGTGCCCGGAATCCCGACTGCTGATGGCTTGGGCGGAGAATGACGGTCGCACCTCGGCCACGGCGTGGGCCGGCACCTTCGCGACGCGCGGCATGACGCCTATCGAGCCTCGAGACCACGCCAAGGCTGTTCTCCTGGATAACGCCACGGCTTCGGCCGAACCCAGTGGGGGAGAGCTGATCAGCGTCATCATGCCCGTCAGGAATGCCGCGCGGTATGTCGGATCGGCTGTGCGCTCGGTGCTCGGCCAAGGCTGGCGAGATCTGGAATTTCTCCTCGTCGATGACGCTTCAACGGATGACACCGTGGCCTGCGCGCTGAAAGCGGCCGCCGACGACCCACGGATGGTCCTGATCCGGCAGTCGCATCGCGCGGGCCCTTATGTGGCGCGGAACCGGGCTTTGTCCCGGGCGAGAGGGCGGTGGGTCGCCTTTCAGGACGCAGATGAGTGGGCCCATCCCGATCGGCTTCGCGTCCAGCGCCAGGCGATGATAGATCGAGGCCTCGTCGCTTCAGTCGGGCGCAGCGTAAGGATCGACGCCGACGGGCGGCCCCGCGCGCGAGGCGTGTGGCCATTGGTGCGATGGGCGCCGTCCACTCTGATGCTCGAACGTGTCCCCGTTTTGGGCCGGGCCGGGCTGATGCATGAGGTTCTGAGTGGAGCAGACAGCGAGTACTGGTGGCGTATGGCTGCGTTGTTCGGCCCGCGCCGCGTCGGCAACCTGGCGCAAATTCTGATCTTGGGCGCGTGGCGCGACGACTCTCTAACCGGTTCGCCCGATAGCGGTTACGGAGCGGGGGGAATCAACCTTGAGCGCCTAGCCTATTGGGAAGCGTGGAACCTTTGGCACTTGGCGATGCGCCGCACGCCCGGCGAATTGAAGCTGGAAGCAGGAGCCCGACCGTTCGCCGTTCCGCGGGGGTTGATCGTGTCCGAAGAAGCATTCGCATGAAGCGCGTCGCAGTGGTGATCGGCACACGGCCCGAGGCCATCAAGATGGCGCCGGTGGTGCGCGCGCTTCAGACGGCTCCGGACATGGTCCCCCTGGTTTGGTCCAGCGGCCAGCATCGCGAGATGCTGGATCAGGCGCTGGGCCTGTTCGACATAGCCGTGGATCGGGACTTGGGCGTGATGACGCCCGGCCAGACGCTGAGCGATGTCTATGCAGCCATTCTGGCGGGTGTGGCGCGTCTGATCCGGGAAGATCGCCCGGACTGGATTTTGGTGCACGGCGACACTTCGACAGCCGCCGCGGCCGCCACCGCCGCCTTCCACGCGCGCGTACCGATCGGACATGTCGAGGCGGGACTGCGCAGCGGTCGGCTGGACCAGCCCTGGCCGGAGGAATTCAACCGACGCCTTGTCGATATGGTGTCCAGCCGCCTGTTCGCCCCAACCAAAGGCGCGAAGAAGAACCTCCTTGCCGAGAACGTGCCGCCGGAGCGTGTAACGGTCACCGGAAATACGGTCGTGGACGCCCTGATCGAAGTGCGCGATCGGCTGGAGGCCTCACCGGAAAGGGCCGAGGCGATCGACGCCCGTCTTCCCCCGATCGACCCTCACCGGCCGATGGTGCTGGTCACGGGCCACAGACGAGAGAATTTCGGTGAGGGCTTCAGGGGCATATGCGAGGCGCTGAGGCGGCTAGACGACGCCGGCGTGGCGCAGATCATATATCCTGTGCATCTCAACCCGGAGGTTCAGGCTCCGGTAAGGGCTTTGCTCGCGGGTCGCGAGAGGCTTCATCTGATCGATCCGGTGGATTATGAAACCTTTGTCCGCTTAATGATTCGAGCGGCGGTGATTGTGACGGACTCGGGGGGCGTCCAGGAGGAGGCGCCGACGCTGGGAACGCCGGTGCTGGTTATGCGGGATGTGACCGAACGGCCCGAGGCCGTCGAGATCGGGGCGGCGCGATTGGTGGGCTCCAGTCCGGACGCTATCGCGAAGGGCGTGATGTCGGTGTTGGAAGCGGAGCCGCGCGCCGCCGCCGCCAACCCCTACGGCGACGGCCAGGCCGCACGCCGGATCGTGGAAGGACTGCGACTTGCCTCTGACCCTCTACGCTGAGTTCCAGCCTCGCCCCGCCGAGCAGCAGACTGTCTGCGTGGTTGGTCTGGGCTACATCGGACTCCCGACGGGGGCGGCCTTGGCCGAGGCGGGCTATTCCGTAATCGGGGTGGATATCGATCCCGCGATCGTCGAACAAATCAACGCCGGCAAGGTTCACATCATCGAGCCGGGGCTGGATCATCTGGTCGGGCGAATGGTCCGGGAAGGCGGCTTCCGCGCCCAGACCGAGATCCCTCGCGCCGACGTCTATCTGATCACCGTGCCGACGCCCGTTCACCCGGAATCGAATCGCCCCGACCTCAGCCATGTTTTCGGGGCGGCCAGAGCTCTGGCCAAGGCGCTGACCCCCGGCGCGCTGGTTGTCTTGGAATCGACATCGCCGGTGGGCACCACCCGGCGAATGATCGAGATCATGGCCTCTGAACGCCCCGATCTGCGCTTCCCTACGCCGGAGCTCGACGACCACGCCATCGACGTCGATATCGTTTATTCGCCCGAACGCGTGATTCCAGGAAAGACGCTGAACGAACTGGCTTCCAACGCCCGTATTGTGGGAGGCGCCACCCCGCGCGGGGCCCGACGCGCCGCAGCCGTATACCGAACCCTCACGACCGGCGAGCTGCTGCTCACGGATGATCGGTCGGCGGAGTTCGTAAAACTGACAGAAAACGCATTTCGGGACGTGAACATCGCCTTCGCCAATGAGCTGTCGCTGATCTGTGACAGGATGGGGTTGAACGTCTGGGACGTCATTCAGCTGGCGAACCGCCATCCCAGGGTCGACATCCTGAAACCGGGCGCCGGGGTCGGCGGCCATTGCATCGCCGTGGACCCGTGGTTCATCGTCGATCAGGCGCCTGAAGAAGCGCGGCTGATCCGGGTCGCCCGCGAAGTGAACGACCATAAGCCCGCTTGGCTGACGGACAAGGTTTCCGCCATGCTGGAGCTGGATCCGGAGGCAAGGCTGGGTTGCCTGGGTCTGACATTCAAGGCTGATGTCGATGATTTCCGCGAGAGCCCGGCGCTGGAGATCGCCAGGCGTCTAAGTCGCCGTTTCCCTGGGCGTGTCGTGTGCGCCGAGCCCTTTGCGGCCGCCCTGAAAGCTCCGCCCGAGATCGAGATCGTATCGCTCGATCAAGCGCTGAAACAGCCGATCGTCGTGGCCCTGGTGCCGCACAGTGTGTTCCATCAGGCGGATCGGCCCGCCGGCGTACTGGTCGATGCCTGCGGACTGTGGCAGTAGGGCCATCCCAGCCCACGCATCGGATTGCACTTGGCGCAGACAACTGGTCATCCGGGCGATACGGGCGGCGCCGACCTGACCGATGAGGCGGGGGCGTCGGACCCCGCGCCCGGCGAAATCCTGACCCATGAGAGCACGCCCGCCGGCATGGCGCGACTGGCCGCCGAGGCCGCCCAGCTTCGCCTGAAGGTCATGGCGCTGGCGGCCGAGAACGAACGGCTGCGCGACACGGTGTCGTACCAATTGGGCGGCCTGATCCTGAAGGCGCGCACCCCGCGCGGCGTGTGGGAGTTGCCCGGCGGTCTCTGGCGGCTGCGACAGCACTCTCTGTCGCTCAGGGGCCGGCGCGCCAAGACAGCCGATTTCGACGCGAAGGCGGCCGAGCGGATCCAGCGTCTGAGCGCGCGAGCTATGCAGTTGAGCGTCGAGGACCTGGTCAAGGCCGCTGTCAAAGAGTGCCGAGCATCCGATGTGGCCGCCCGATTGATCGGAGATCTGGCTGCGGCATTGCAGCCGATGGACTTCGACAAGAGCCTACGCCTGGCGCGGCGCTCTCTCGAGATCGATCCATCACCTCGCCGGCGTATTTGGCTCGCCGGCTATCTCTATGACGCAGGTATGATCGAGGAGCCCCTGCGGCTCATGGTAGAGGCTCGCGCACAGGGCTTGACCCCGACCAGCGCCGCCGCCCGACGTCAGCAGATTCTGGAGGCTCTGTCGCGGGTCCGCCGCGAGGGCTTGGCGTTGCCGCCCGTTCGGCCCCTTACCGCGCCCGCCGACCGTTCGCTGATGTATGTAGCGGCCTCGTCCTTTCCTCACCACATCACCGGCTACGCCGCCCGCACCCATTCGCTGATCAAGGCGATCGCCAAGGCGGGCTGGCGGGTCGAGGCGGTGACGCGCCCAGGCTATCCGGCCGATCGCAACGACGCCCAGGCGATGACGGGCCGGGAATCCGCCTATGAAACCGACGGCGTGGTCTATACGCGGCTGGCGGGTCCGCCTTCCAACGCCACGCCCTATGACGCTTATGTAGACGCCGCCTCTCGCGCCTTGGAGCAGCATATTCACAAGGTGCGTCCCGCCCTGGTCCACGCGGCGTCAAACTATGTGAGCGCGGCCCCCGCCCTGTTCGCGGCCCGGCGCGCAGGCTTGCCGTTCCTCTACGAGGTGCGCGGCCTGTGGGAGCTGACCAACGCCGCCCGCTCGCCTCACTGGGAAGGCTCTGAGCGGTTCGAGCTACAGCGCCAGCAGGAAACCTTCGTCGCCAGCGAGGCCGACGCCGTGGTGGCCATATCCCAGGGACTCAAAACCGAGCTGATCGCGCGTGGGGTCGACGAACGCAAGATCGCCGTGATTCCCAACAGCGTCGATCCCCAGGTGTTCAGCCCCCGCCCCAAGGACGAGCGATTGATGGCGTCGCTGGAATTGGGCGAACGAAGGGTGCTCGGCTTCCTCGGCTCGATGACAGGATACGAAGGACTTGTGGATCTCATCGGGGCCCTTGCGCGGCTGCGCAAGGATGGGCTGAACGTCTGCGCCCTTCTGGTCGGCGACGGGCCCGCCTTTCGCGAGGTGCGTGAAGCCGCGCGTCAACTCGATGTCTCAGACCACCTCATCATGCCTGGCCGGGTGCCGCATGTGGACGCCCCTCGCTGGTATTCGGTGATGGACGTCGCCGTTTATCCGCGCCGCCCCGCGCGCGTGACCGAGTTGGTGCCGCCGCTGAAGCCGCTGGAAGCCATGGCCATGGAGCTGCCGGTGGTGGCGTCCAACGTTTCCGCCATCTCGGAAACGGTCATCGACGGCTCAAACGGCTATCTGTTCGCCAAGGGCGATCTTGACGGGCTGACCCAGGTTCTGGGGGGCGTTTTGGACCGCCCTGACCAGTCGCGCGCCATCGGCCGCGCCGCTCGGGCCGATGTTGAGCGCCGCTTCACCTGGTCACGCGCGGCCGATAGCCTGGAGCTCATCTACGGCCGGCATGCTGTCGCCGCCTGAGCCCATGCCCCCTCCTCGCGCGACGGGCGGCCCGGCGCAGAGCCGGCCTCGCCCCTATCTTCCGCTGACGACGAGCGACCGCTATGACAAATTGGTTCGCTTGGGCTGGCGGCTGGGAACGGCGCCGGCCGTGCCCCTGGACGAACCGATCGACTGGTCTCTGCCATCGGATGAGCGACGCTCCTGGCATTATCATCTTCAGGCGTTGGATCCGATCGAGCCAGCCCTGGTCCGCTGGTCGCAACTCGGTGATCTGGAAGCGCTCAGACTTGCTGTGTCGGTGGTGCGCGACTGGATTACGGCGCATGGTAACCAGACCGACCCCGCCGCGAATGAAGCGGTCTGGTACGATATGGCCGTGGGCCTGCGCGCTTACAGGCTGAGCTACCTTCTGGACGAAGCGCTGGACGCCCGTCTGATGGATGAGGTGCAGATCGAGGCCTTGCTTCGATCGCTACAGGTTCATCTCGAGGTGCTGCTGGACGAAGACCGCTTCGCCGCCCACAGTAACCACGGCTTTTTCCAGGCGGCGGGGCTGCTCGCCCTGACCCGAAAAGTGCTGCGTCCTCAGGACCGCGAACAAGGAGCGGCTGTCGCCACTGAGCGACTAAGAATGATCTTGGAGCGCCACTTCGCGGTGGACGGTGTGCACAAGGAGCATTCACCCGACTATCACCTGGCCATTCTGGAAGGCTTCAAGGCCCTGATCCGCGCCGAGCTTCTGAACGACGAGGGGATGTTTCAGCGGATTGCGCGCGCGGAGCGCGCCTTGTCCTGGTTCGTCAAGCCCGACGGGCGGCTGGTGAATTTCGGTGACAGCGATCACCGTCCCGTGCCCCCTGCCGTTCTGGAGGACCTGCAGCCGCTGCGTGAGGGCATGCGTGCGTTTTCTGAGGGCGGCTATGTTGCCGTGCGCGCACATGGCGAGCGGGGCCAGACCTATCTTGCCCAGACGCTGTGCTTTCACTCTCGCACGCACAAGCAGGCCGACGACATGAGCCTGATATGGACGGACCGCGGAACAGACATTCTGATCGATGCCGGCCGCTACGCATACGGCGCCAAGACCGAGCCTCAGGGCGAGCTGCGGCGCAAGGGCTTCTGGTACAGCGATCCGACGCGGCTGTTCGTGGAATCTACCGCAGCCCACAACACCATCGAGATCGATGGCGAGAGCCACGACCGCCGGCGACGGCCCTATGGATCGGCGCTTTTGGCCGCTGGCGAACTGGGCGGTGTGCGTTACGCCATGGGGCGCGTCCGGCACGGCACCGTGAGCCATAGTCGGTTGTGGCTGCTGTCTCCAGGACAGTGGCTTTGCCTTGTTGACGGATTGGCCCAGCGAAGTCCGCAGGAGCGCGATTATCGTCAGTGGCTGCACTTCTCCCCCGCCTGGACCGTCACGGCCCAGGGCGACGGCTTTTTTGCAGAGCGTCAGGAAACCGGCGCCGCCTTGCGCGTCGTACCGCTCGGGGATCCCGCCCGAGCCGAAGGCCCGCACCTCGGACAGATACGCCCGCTGCGGCAGGGTTGGTGGTCGCCCGCTGCTAACAAGATCGAACCCGCGCCCGCCGTCGCCTTTCGCCGGCGAGGAGCCCAGGCCGTAATCGCCACTCTGTTCGCGTTCGATGACACAGGAGATGTGTCAGGCCAGGTGGCGATGAAACCATCACTATCCGGCAAGTTGCTTCTCGATATCGGGCGAAAGCGCATTAGGATCGTCCATCAGAGCGACGAGATCGAAATCGCTTTCCGGAGACTCAGCGCGTGACAACCACCCGTCGCCGTCCAGTCGACCCCAATCTGTCGTGGCCGCCCGGCGGGGTGGGCCGCCATTATCGTGTTGCCGTCCGCAACGAAGAAACCGGCGAGCAGCGCACCATCTATGACGGCGGTCGGCCGTCGTGCCGCCTACCGGCGGACTACCGCTTGTCGTCCGATCAATTGGCGTTCCGGGTCGAGTCGCGGTTTGCCGACGACGTGGAGGCGCCGTTCCGTCGGCTGGTGGACTACACCGGCATCGATCGCGTGGGGGACGATTTCGAAACCCCTGCGCCGGACCTCATTGTTGGAGAAGCCCGCGAACGGGCGACCTGCTACCGCCTGGTGGTGCGTGACAAAGCCGATCGCGACCGGCGCTTCAGCGATTTCGTGCGCGCCGAACCCCGCTTCCTTCTTCCGCCAGGGCGACTGACAGGCCAGGAGGCGGAGTGGGCCGTCTTGGCGCGGGTGGATGACCGCTGGACCTCCGCCCGGTGGCGCCCTGTCACCGAGGACATGGTGAACGCCGCCCTCGCGCGCGCTGAGCGCTTGATTGACGTCCCGCGCGAGCCCAGCCCACGAGATGCAGAAAACGACTCCCCCTGGCGTCCGGGTCAACCGGATGCACGCGGCGCGCACGGCGTTGGTCTGGGCCGCCGCCTGCTGGTCGCGGTCGATGTCACGGCGGATCCGGGCCTCGCCTCGGGCCCGGACCCGCGGCTCGTCGTCGCCGAGCAGTGGTTCGACGACGCTGGCGGGGGGCTGGTGGCCCATGTCGCTGAGACACTGCAGACCCAGGGACTGACGGGTGTGTTCTTTCTGGACACGGCGGCTGGCGACGCACTCGCTGCGGCGGACAATCCGCTTTCTGCCCTGGCGCACCGGCTTGAAGCGGCGGGACACTCCACTGAGTTGATGATCCGCCGCCATCCATGGGACGCGCTTTTTGACCGAGAGGGCGAAAAGATCGAAGCGGCTGTGGCTCGAGCTGTCGACCGATTCACAACCATCACCGGTCGCCGGCCGCGCCTGGCGCGGATAGCAACGGACGATCTGAACACCAAGGCGCTGGAGGCTCTCGCGAACGCCGGTGTCGGCGGAGTGGTCACTCGCCCGGTCGATCAGGCGCGTCTGCCACGCTGGATGCAGGCGCGCATTCACCCCTTCGCGGCTCGGGACGAGTTGACCGTGATTCCGGTGACGACCTTGGTATCGACGCCGGCTCACACACGCGATCGGGTGGTCCGGCATGCTGTGGAGGGCGCCGACGCCATGGTCGCCGGCATGGCTCACAGCTTCGCCCGAGCGGTGGTGGCGCCAGAACATCCCGGCGCGCCGGATGAAACTCTGGTTACGGCCTTCATCGACCCCCTGACGCTTCTAGCGGTCCAGTATACAGTCTCGCCCGTGAGGGCGGACGCCTGGAACGAGACCCTGCGTCGCGAACGATCGGCCTGGCTGACCGCCGGCTGGGCCCGGTCCGAGGGTGGCTTCAGCTTTTCGGACGGACGCAGCGAGGTGATGCTCGACATCTTCGCCAATCTGGTCCGGGGGCTCGCTGAGGGCGGCCTGCGGTCCATATCGGCGGACGACGTTGACCCTCGGCGCCTGGCGCAATCTGGCGAGGCGGCGTGGGAACGGATACTGGAACATCGACGCGGCGCCCGCCTGATCCGCCCCTCCATTGGACGTCGGTACGATAATGCCTATCGGCAGGCCCTGCTCGTGGGCTCGCCTCAACCGCCTGATCCAGCGTCACGGCGCGATGCCGACGACACGTCGCGCGCCGACTCCGGCCGAGCGGACGCCTATGCTCGAGGGTTGGCGGCCCTGGGTGCGACGGAAGGCGCGCGCGTCGCCCTATCAGTGTCACGGCGAGGAGACGGCCTAGCGGCAGCGCTCGCGTCCGCCCTCCGACCCCATGATCTCGCCGCGCTCGAGTGGGACCCGGGATCGGGTGGTCTGCCTGAGATCGAGGGCAGGAACCATGACCTGATCGCAAGCGCGGGCGTGTTGGGCGTGGGAGATCTCGCCGAGGCCGTTGCGGTTGTGAAAGCCTTCTCCGAGGCCCTCGCGGCGGGGGGACGGTTGGCCTTAGTGATAGAAACCTACGCCACACGAACCCGCACGCCAGGTGTCGGACGCGACGACGTCATACTCTTTCCCGAACTGGCGGGGCTTGGCCATCTGGGCGATGAGACGCAGCGCCGCACGGCCTTGACCCCTGCGGGCTGGCTGGCTCTGATTAGCGGCACGGGTCTGAAGATCGAGGCGGTTGCCGGCTATGGCGAAGAGCGGCCCGAGAAATCCACCCTGGCGAACCATCCCGCCCGGTTCGCCCCCTTTGACGAGAACGAGATCGGCACCGGCCGTCTGCTCGTCATCGCGGTGCGGGAGTAAGCGGGGTCATGAAGGTCAATCGTAATATCCGGCGGTTCGCCAAGCTGGCGCGCGACACGCTTTCGCCGCCTCAGATTGCGCACGATCCGGTGGAAGAGGCCGCCCAGCGCGCCGCCTTGGCGCCCTGGCAGAACATCTACCAGCAGTTCGGACCTCAGCTTGAGGATGCAGACATCCTGGTAGTCGGGTGCGGCGACGGCCGGCTGGCCGCGCGTTTTGTCACTCACGGAGCGGCGCGCTCCGTGACGGGTGTGGAGGCTGGAGCTACGGTCTTCGCCCCCACCGACAATCTCGAAGGCAAGCTGCGATTGGCCGGTGATCTGGCCCTGCTGGACACGCTCGGCGACAGCGGCTTCGATATCATCCTTGCGCCGGCGTTGGACGCGCAACTGCCGCTGGAACATCTCGAACGGCGGACGCGACGTCTGTACGACCTGTTGAGACCGGGTGGCGAGGCGATTGTCAATCTGGGTTGCGCGCCGGCAAGACCGCAGGCCGGGACAGGCGCCGGCTATGGGTTCATGACCCCCTCCAGTTGGGCCGGGCTGTTCATGCGCGCGGGGTTCGAGATCGCCAACGTGACCCGCGTGTGGCGCGATGACGCCGAAGGCGCGCTTCTGCGCGAGCGTCTGCCTCAAACGCGTGATGAGGAAAGGCTGTGCGACGAGCTGCGTCTGCACCTCTACCGACCCTGGGAAACCTGGGAACTCGCGGCGGCCGAGCGCAAACCTGCCCGCCGTCGGCGTCGCTGACGCGTCCATCATGGTGAACCACTGTTAGGGTTTCTTAACTCGCATCCGGCACCTTGCAGGCGACGGCTCCGCCGTGGTTTCAGACCGTGCTCCGACGAATGTTCGCCAAGAGACAATCCGCCATCGCCGCTGCGGCCGGAGCGCCACCCGCGCCTCGCACAAAGCCTTGGCTTGGACCGATCTTTCAGCAACTGAAACGCCCACCCGTGGCCGCCGCCGCGGCCGGCTTGGGGCTGATCGGCGCTGCGGCTCTGTTCATCACGGTATTGGGGGATCCGCGCGCCGGTGCGCCCATCAAGACCGTGGCCCTGACACGACCCGTCGCCACGCGCACACCCACGCCCACTGGCATGGAGGCTTTCACGGTCGAAGGCTTGGGCCTTTATCAGGATCTGACCGGCGGCCTGGACCCGCTCACCGGTCTGCCGATCGATTCCGGGGCAGTCAGCCTTGCGGGCGACCACGGGGCGGCGGGCGGCATCGCCCTCAGCGCTCCGCGTCTGGCGCCGTCCGGACCTCTCGCGGCCGCGCCCATCGCCGGCTTGGCCGAACCCGGCCCCGATGGAATCCTGCCCGTAATCGCACCCGACGGCCGAACAGCCGCTCAGGCGTATGCTCGTCCCTATCGCCCCAACGGACAACCTCGCGTGGCTCTGGTTGTGGGCGGGTTGGGTATGAACGCGGTGACGACGCGCGCCGCCATTGAGCGTCTCCCCGCCGAAGTCACCTTGAGTTTCGTGCCCTATGCAGAAGGCCTCCAGGGCTGGATCGACCTGGCTCGCGCCCACGGTCACGAGGTGCTGCTGGAGATTCCTATGGAGCCCGCCGGCTATCCGGACAATGATCCGGGTCCGCAAACTCTGCTGGCTCAGGCCAGCGGGCAGGAGAACGGCCGGAAGCTCGACTGGCTTCTGGGCCGCGCGACGGGCTATTTCGGCGTCACCAACTACCTTGGCGATCGCTTTATCGCTTCGGACCCGGCCATGAGCGCCTTCGGGGCAGAACTCCGCCGTCGCGGCCTAGCCTTCATAGACGATGGCGCTGCCGGCCGCCGCGGCGGGGGCTGGTCACGAGCCAGCGCGCATCTGATCGTCGATGAGACCCAGACGCCCGCGGCGATCGTTGCCCAGCTGAATGCGCTGGAAGCGGCGGCCAAGAGCCAGGGTCAGGCGCTGGGGGCGGGCTTCAGCTATCCGGTCACCGTAGAAGCCGCAGCCCGCTGGACGGCCGGATTGCAGGCGCGCGGCGTCCAACTGGCGCCCGCATCCGCCCTGACGTCGCGTTCCGGACGCTAGCGCCCTTCGATCGCCTGCTGGATGCGCGCGGACGACGGACGGCCCGCCGGACCCCGATCGGCGCGCACCACCATACGCAACACGCCGTTGGCGAACGCGGCGGTCGGCCGACCGCCTTCCACGATTTCGACTCGACGGACCGCGCGAGCCGCGTCCCGGGACGCCGAGCGGGACATGGCCACCAGAGTGCTTGCCGCCAGAGTAGCGGCGTCGGCGACGGCCATTTCCGACCCCGCATTGTTCGCCACCACGAAAAAGACGTTTCGCTCCAGAGCCAGTCCCGCCACACGACTCTGGCGCGTCAGGTGTACGCTGAGCTGGGCGGGGGTCAGTCCCTGAGGGCGAAGTCTCTCAGCCGCGCCAAAATAGAAGACTGGCGATCCGGATGGTGCATTCTCGGTATAGAGGGTAAGGCCTCCATCGCGGCTGATGCGCAGGACGGTCTCGCCTGATTCATCGCGATAGACCACGTCGCCCCGTGGCGCAGCCTGGGGCCTAAGCGATGAAATACGCTCGGAATTCTCGAACTGAAGCAGGGGGCGCGCACCGGTGATGTCCAGCGTGAACATCTCGTTCGATGCGCTGACGTATCGCGCTACCGGCGGCAAACCGCGGCTGAAGACACGTTGGCCGAAGGACCGGCTCTGCTCCGCCTGAGCGTTCGACCCCTGCTGCGCAAGGCTCGGATACGCCACCCCGACCAAGCCAAGGGCGAGCCCGAACGCCAGGGCGCTCGCCCTCGCGCCCGGCGTCAGGTCCGCGCCAAGCCGTCTCGTCGCCCGCATGGGCGGCACTAAGCCGGGCGACCCCGGCGGATTTTGGGCGGAGCGCCGGTCATCCGACCAGATACTGACCTCCGTTCAGGCTCAGCGTACACCCTGTGACATATCCGGCACGTTCACCGGACAGCCAGGACACCATGTCGGCGATCTCCTCGCCCTTTCCAAGACGTCCCACGGGGATTTGGGCCACGATCGAATCGAGCACGTTCTGATCCATGGCGCCGACCATCTCGGTGTCGATGTAACCAGGCGCGATACAATTCACGGTCACGCCCTTACGCGCGTTCTCCAGGGCTAGCGCCTTGGTGAAGCCGATCATGCCGGCCTTGGCGGCCGAGTAGTTGGTTTGGCCTATCTGACCCTTCTGCCCGTTGATCGAGGAGATATTGACGATCCGACCGAAGCCGCGGTCGCGCATGCCGCCAATCACCTGGCGCGTCATATTGAACACCGAGTCCATGTTCACGCGGATCACGTCGGACCACTGTTCGGGCGTCATCTTGTGGAAGAAGCCGTCACGGGTGATGCCCGCATTATTGACCAGGATATCGACCGGGCCCAACGCGGCTTCGACCTCCGCCACGGCGCGCTGACAGTCTTCGAACGAGCCCACATTGCCCTTCACCACCATGACGCCCAGTCCGTCGGCGGTGGCCTTGGCGGCGGCCTCGTTGCCAGAATAGCCAGCCGCTACTTGCAGGCCGTCCTCCTTCAATCGCTGCACGATCGCCTTGCCGATGCCGCGCGTTCCACCCGTCACAAAGGCTGTTTTCGCCATGTTGCTTCCTCCCTGTCCCGCCGATTGAGTTGGCGGCTGTTATTCCCTACGCCTTAGGCTGTGCAGGGTTGCGACGAAAGGGTCTGGCAACCCAATCGCGGTTGCCCGGTTGATCATGCAGAGGAGATGACGCGATGAGAGCTTTGATATGCGCCGCAGCAACGGCCGTGGCCCTTGGGGCCTGCGCAAGCTCGGGCCCGCCGCAGGAATCCTACAGCGCGGGCGTCGAACGCCTTACCGAGCAGTGCCGGGCACGGGGCGGCATCCTAACGCCGGTACCCAACGCAACCCATGAGCGGCCGGAGACCGACTTCGCCTGCCGGATCAGCGGCGGCCCGTCCGACCGGTTGCGAGGCGATTGACCTCAGCCGCCCGCCGCGAATTCGCTGAGAGCGTCGATCACGGCGCGGTTCTGATCTTCCGTGCCAATGGTGACGCGCAGGCAGTCGGCCAGGCCATAACCGCCCACCGGGCGAACGATGACCCCCCGCGCGTTCAGGTGTTCGTTGGCCGCCGCCGCAGAGCGTTCGGGATCGGGAAAGCGAACCAACACGAAGTTTCCGACGCTGGGCACAACTTCGAAGCCGAAGCCGCGGAGCGCCTGCGTCAGTCGGGGGCGCCACATCTCGACCAGCCTGCGGGAGGCTTCGACATGGGCGGCGTCGCCGAGCGCGGCCATCGCAGCCTCCAGCCCTGGAACGGACACATTGAACGGCAGCCGGATGCGATCCACAGCCTCGGCCACCGCCCCCGGCGCATAGCCAAAACCGATCCTGAGGCCCGCAAGGCCGTGGATCTTGGAAAAGGTCCGGGTGACAATCAGGTTCACCGCGTCGCGTGCCATACCCAGCGTCGAAGACCACGAGGGCTCGGTCACATATTCCGCATAGGCCTCATCGATCACCAGCAGAATAGAGGCAGGCAGCCCTGCGTGAAGCCGCCGGACCTCCTCGGCGGTATGGAATGTTCCAGTCGGATTTGAGGGATTCGACAGATAGACGATGCGCGTGCGGTCGTCGACCTGAGCCAGGATGTCCTCGACGGAGGCCTTGAAGTTCGGTTCGGACGCCAGCTTCACCGAAGCCGAGCAGGCCTTCGCGCTGATGCGATAAGCTAGAAAGCCATACTGGCCGGTGACGATGTTATCTCCTGGTTGGAGATAGGTCTGGTTCAGAAGCGCGAAGACCTCGTCGGACCCATTGCCGAAGATCAGTCGATCGGGCTCCAGACCATGATGCTCAGCCACCGCCTTGCGCAGGCGGGTCGCCCGGCCATCGGGATACAGCGCGATGTCTCTCAGCGCGGCGTTGTAGGCCGTTCGCGCCCTTTCGCCCGCGCCCAGGGGGTTCTCGTTGGAGGACAGCTTGATGGGCACGGCGACGCCGGCGATGGCGGATTTGCCACCAACATAGGGGGCGATGTCCAGAATGCCGGGCTTAGGTTGAGGCATGGGTGTGGCGTCGGTCATGGGCGGGGCTTTCGGCGGTTCAATAGATAGGGGCCGCGCCGATGACGCCGGCCAGGTCGCCGGGCAGCCCAGCGAGCCGCCCGTCCTCAGCCTGGACATAACCCGCAAGGCTGAACAGCTTCAAGCCGCCGCCGTGAGCGATCATCCGCCCGGTTAGATGCTGGGCCGCCAGGGCTTGTTCGATCACGCCGACATTCTGTGACGTGTCGGTGACCCAGAAGCTGCGGTCGTCGCCGGTGGGACCGGATACCTCGGTCGAGACCAGCAGAGCGCGCGGCGAACCGTATGGATCGTCCGGCAGGGCGGCGATCACCCGCATCATCGGCCGCGCCAGGAGGCGTCCCCACCAGGCGCGTCTGCCCAGGTTGATCAGCGCGGGACGACCGGTTTCGGCCGCCTTCAGCGCCGCCTCACCGTCGGGGATTATTTCGAAATCGGTTCCGAAGCGGTCGGCGGCGAGAATCGCCGCCTCGGGAGTGACCACCAGCCGGGGCCACGAGGCCGCATTTAGTCGCCCCCAGAGCGCTTTGAGCGCTTCCGCTTCGCGTCGTCCCTGCGCGGCCCGAACCCGGTTGCGCAGAGCGATGGCCTCTGCGTCGGGGGCCATGACCCGAGCGGCGATCCGCGCCGTCAGCGCGGCCGCCAGGGCGTCGTCCAAAGCGAGGCGTGCGGCGTCTAGGTCAGGCTCGACCAGCATCAAAACAACTTCGGCGCCGGCGCGACGGGAAAGGCGCCGAGATAGGCCTGGTTGTCGCGAAAGATCAGCTCCAGTTGAACCGGTCGCGCCGTGTCTGACGGCGGCGCGGCGACGGGAGGCGCACCCGACACAGCGCTACGCTCCTGGCCGCCACCGCCAAGACCAGCAATAGCCGGCTCGGCCCTGCGGGCGTCCAGAACGACCAGGCCCTGGATGCGACCCTGATCAGAAAGGCTGAGGCTCTCGCTGGTGAACATGGCTTGCGCATCGCCGGCGCGAACCTCTCCCTTGACCGTCTCGAAACGCCCTCCGGCCGCGCTCCAGGCCGCAAGAGCCGTAGGGATATCGACGCCGCGCAAAGCCTCGGCCCGGTCGATGATGGCCTCTATCAGCAGACTCAGGCGAGTTTCCTCGGTCATGCGATCGATAGGGCCCTCGGGACGGCCGCGCGCGCCTTCCAAGCGAAAGAAGATATCCATTTGACGGCCCGCAGTCGTCGACCGGTCGCCATCGGCTCCATGCTGGCGCAGATGCAGTTCCAAACGATCAGCCCCGGAGATCGGAAAGGGCTCGGCGTCCGGGTGCGGAGTGAACGTCGGTTCCGACAGCTGCAGGGCGATGGTCGGCATGGCGGCGCCTAGGCCGCGCACGCTGGCGCGCGCCGCCCCGCCGCCTATGGTCACCTCGCCCTTGTCGTCGCCGCGCCTGAGGACAAGTCCTTTGTCAGCCATCAAAATCCAGTGCGTCGGAGCGTAGGCGTTGGCGGTCGCCACCAGGCGCGGTGTCGTCAGAGCGTGGCCGCCAGGCGCCGCCAGGGTCACGTCACGCAGCTGGAACCGCGCGCGAAAGGGCCAGCCAGAGACGCCGTCCTCGCGCCACTCCACCGTCCAGCCCTGGTCGCGCAGGCCCACGGCGCGAGCGTCGATCTCGGTCTCTACGCGATTGACCAGCCAGAACCACCAGCTCGTCCAGCCCACTAGAGCCACGACCAGCACGCCGAACATCAGCGCCATGGGCGAGCGGCGTGGCGGGGACGATCGATCAGTATGCGGAACGGAAGCGTCGGCCATACGGTCTCTTAGACGGTCAGGACGGGGTTCAGGAACGCCTGAACCTGCTCGATGGCTTCCACCAGGCTCATGCGCTGCAGTTCGCAGCCCGCCGGCAGGCTGGCGAACAGGCGGGTCGGGGCGGCGGCGTCCAGCATCACGAATACCCCCTTGTCGTCGGCGCGGCGGATCAGGCGTCCGAAGGCCTGGGCGATGCGGGCGCGAGCCAGGGCGTCGTCATAGCGCGCACCGCCGAACCGCTCTCGTCGCGCCTTGTGCAGCAGATCGGGGCGCGGCCAGGGCACGCGGTCGAAGGCCAGCAGGCGCAGGGACCGGCCGGGCACGTCGACCCCGTCCCTGACCGCGTCGGTGCCGAGCAGGCAGCTGTCTTCCTCGGCGCGGAAGATGTCGACCAGGGCGCCAACCTCCAGCGGATCGACGTGCTGGGCGTAGAGAGGCAGGCCGTTGCGGGCGAGCTCCGGCCCCAGCCGCTCATAGACCGCCTTCAGCCGGCGGATGGCGGTGAACAGGCCCAGGCTTCCGCCGCCCGCCGCCAGGAACAGCTCGCGCATGGCCGCCGCCGTCTGGCGCGGATCGTCCTTGGCCACGTCGGTGACGACGATGACCCGGCTGTTGGCCGCATAGTCGAAGGGACTCTCGACCTTGAGGGTGCGCGGCGGCTCGATCAGCCGGGCCGAGCCGGTTCGCAGCCGGGCCAGGTCGAAGGGATCGTCCTGCATGGGGTCCGAGAGCGTGGCCGAGGTCACCAGCACGCCGTGGGCCGGCATGATGACGGCGGCCTCCAGCGGGACGGTCGGATCGATCCAGTGGCGTCGCAGGGCGACGTCGTGGATGCGGCCAAAGGCGACCTCGGCGGACAGCCAGTCGACGAAATCAGGGTCGGGTTCCGCGCCCGCCTCCTCCAGCGCCTGAAGCATGGAGCGCCAGGCGGGCAGGGTCATGCGGGCGCGGCGTTCCAAGCCCCTGAGCGCCCCCTCGATCCGGGCGCGGGCCGAGGCGTCCAGCTCGGCCGCATCGTCGTCGAGAATGTCTTCCAGATGCCGCGCCAGGGCCAGCAGCGGCGCCTCGACGGCGGCCAGAGCCGTTGCCGCGCCCCGCGCGGTCTCGACCAGGGGCTCGATGGCGGGCTGCAGCGCGCATTCCATGCCGAACTCCGGCCCCTGGCGGCTCTCGCTCGTCCGGGCGCGGAGCTGTTCCAGGGCGGCGGCGAAGAAGGCCTCGATCGGGCCGATCGGATTGACCTCGCCCGACGGCGGGGCGATGCGGCCCGATAACCCTTCGCCGGGCAGCGCGACGGCGGCACGGATGGCGTCCGACAGGGCTTGACGCGCGCTGTCGCTGTCGGCGACCAGTTCGCCCAACCGCTGTTCCAGGCCCCGACCTCGTCGCCCACGCCCTTCCGGCCCCCGGATCCAGCGACGCAGCTCGGCCGTCTCCTGACCCGAGAAGGCGGCGGAAAAGGCGCTGTCGGCGGCGTCGAACAGGTGGTGGCCCTCGTCGAACACCACCCGCTTCAAGGTGGCCGTCTCGGCGTCGGGGGCCTGGCCCCGCGCCCGCCGGGCGCCGTCGAAGGCGGCTTGGGTCATGACCAGGGCGTGGTTGGCGACAACCAAGTCGGCCCGGCGGCTGGCCCGAATGGTCTTTTCGACGAAACAGGTGCGGTAGTTGGGGCAGGCGGCGTGGACGCACTCGCCACGTCGATCGACCAGATTGGCCGCCCCCGCCTGGGCGCCGGCCCCGACCGCGAACAGGCCGGGCAGCCAGCCTGGGAAATCGCCGCCGGTCATGTCGCCGTCGCGACTGTGCAGCGCCCAACGGGCGGCCAGGGCCACGCCGATGAGGTCGCCGTTGCCCAGCTGGGCCGACTGCGCCATGTCCTGCAGGTTCAGCAGGCAGAGATAATTCTCACGGCCTTTCCGGACCACGGTCTTTCGCCGCCGTTCGGCCTCGTCGGGCCACAGGGCGCGACTCTCGCGGTCGATCTGCCGCTGCAAGGCGCGTGTGTAGGTCGAGACCCACGCCGCCCCCCGGTTCCGCTCGGCCCAGACCGAGGCGGGAGCGAGATAACCAAGGGTCTTGCCGGTGCCAGTGCCCGCCTCGGCCAATAACACGCGGGGCCGCCCTTCCTCATCGCGCGGCGAGAAGGCGAAGGCGACCTCGGCGGCGTAGTCGGACTGGGTCGGGCGGGTCTCATCCAGGCCCGAGGCCTGAAGCAGCTTGTCCAGTCGGATGCGGGCGCTCTCGGAATCCACCGGAGCCGAACCCGCCTCGCCGCGCGGCGCCTCGTCCTCCCACTCCGCCAGCCGCGACCACACGTCGAGCCCCGAGCCGCGATGGCGCCGCTCTCGCAGAGGGCCGGACGCCAAGGCGGCGGTGGCGCGCGGCCCCCAGGCCCAGCCGGCGCGGTCGAGGGTCTCGGCCAGTGAGAAGGCGGCCTCACGCTCGGGATAGGCGGGATCGGCCAGTTCGCCGAGCAGGGCCGCCGCCGCATCGCGCAAGGCCACCGCCTGGGCTTCGGTCCCGCGCGGCTCCTCGAGCCCCAGCCCCAGCGCCAGACCGGCGGGCGACGGCGCGCAGAAGCTTGCGGGCCGCACGAAAGCCCACAGCTCCAGCACATCCATCAGGGCACGGCTTCGTGGCGGCGGAGCTAGACCCAGACGCCGCGCGGTCAGCCCGGCGTGGGCGACCAGGACCGGACCGCCGGTGAAGACCTCTTCAGCCGCCCCGCGCCCGATCCGGCGCGCCCCCTCGTCGTCGCACACCGCCCCCGCTCCCGGCGGCACGGCGAGCGCAGGCGGCAGCGGCTCGGCGGGCCGGGCGGCGGCGACCGGCGCGGGCGTGGCGATGTCGGCGGGGTGCGTCACCCGTCGGGTATAGCCGCCTCGCAGTCGAAACGGAACGAGAACATCTGGCGCGGCGCCGGACGACCGCCTATCCTTGCGGCCATGGCTATCGCTCCCCGTCCGTCGATCGCGCCGCAGCCTCTGAAGCCGCCCCTCGGATTGTTGGCGGCGGGCGTGCTGATCCTGATGCTGATCGCGGGCATCCTGTGGTGGACCAATGCGTCGGAATGGGCGCTGCAGGGGCAGTGTCTTGAGGCGGGCGGCCGCTGGATCGACGGCGGATGCCAGACGGGCGCGGCTCAGGCTCCGGCGTCAGGAGCCGCGTGACGACCCTGCCGCCCCTGTTCGCCGACTGGTTCGCCGCGCGTGGTTGGTCGCCCCGGCGGCATCAACTGGAGATGGTCGCGGCGGCGGAGGCGGGGCGTCACGCCCTGCTGGTCGCGCCGACCGGCGGCGGCAAGACCCTGGCCGGTTTCCTGCCCAGCCTGATCGACCTGGCCGAACGGGGGCCCAGGCCGGAAAGCGGGCCGGGGTCGGGCGCTCACACCCTCTACCTCTCGCCGCTCAAGGCCCTGACCACCGACGTCGAACGGAACCTGATGACGCCGATCCGCGAGATCGGGCTGAACATCCATGTCGAGAGCCGCACCGGCGACACCAAACAGTCCAAGAAGCAGCGCCAGCGCGAGAACCCGCCCGACATCCTGCTGACGACGCCCGAACAGCTGGCCCTGTTCTGCGCCTGGGAGGGCTCTCGGGCCTATTTCGCCGATCTGAAATGCGTGGTGCTGGACGAGGTCCACGCCATCTGGAGCGGCAAGCGTGGGGATCTGCTGAGCCTGGGACTTGGACGGCTGCAGAGTTTTTCGCCGGGCATGCGGCGGGTGGCCCTGTCGGCCACGGTCGAGGACCCGGACCTGATCCGGGACTGGCTCAGTCCGCGTAGTCCTTCTCCTCTCGGGGGAGAAGGTGGCTCAGCAAGAGCTGAGACGGATAAGGGGACGCCCACGACGAGCTCGAGTTCAGCCATCGAGTCTGCGGACATCCCCTCATCCGAGCCGCTGCGCGGCCTAGCTTGTCCGGCGAGGGGGGAAGGCGTTGAACTGGTCCTTGGCGATGCCGGCGCGCCCGCTGTCATCGATGTGCTGGTCTCCGAGGGGCGGGTGCCCTGGGCCGGCCACACCGGCCAGCATGCCATTCCCGAGGTCTACGACGCCATCCAGCGGGCGGGACTGACGTTGATCTTTGTCAACACCCGCTGGCAGGCCGAGTTCGTTTTCCAGCAGCTGTGGGCCATCAACGACGACAGCCTGCCTATCGCGCTCCACCACGGTTCGCTGGCGGCCGAGCAGCGGCGCAAGGTCGAGGCGGCCATGGCGCGCGGCGATTTGCGCGCGGTGGTCTGCACCTCGACCCTGGATCTTGGCATCGACTGGGGCGATGTCGATTTGGTCATCCAGCTGGCCGCGCCGAAGGGATCGAGCCGTCTGGTGCAGCGCATAGGCCGGGCGAACCACCGGCTGGACGAACCCAGCCGCGCGCTTCTAGTCCCCGCCAGCCGATTCGAGATGCTGGAATGCCAGGCGGCGCGGGAAGCCGTGGCCGCCAACGCCTTCGACTGGGAGCCGCTGCACACCGGAACCCTGGACACCCTGGCCCAGCATGTCATGGGCGTGGCCTGCGGGGAGCCGTTCACTCTGGACGCGCTCTTTACGGAGATCACCGGCTGCGGCCCCTATCGCGACCTCAGCTGGGAGCGGTTCGAGGAAGTGGTCGATCTGGTCGCCACCGGCGGGTATGCACTTCGGACGTACGACCGCTTCGCCCGCATTGTGAAGGGCCGCGACGGCCGCTGGAAGGTCAGGAACCAGATCGTAGCCCAGCGCCACCGCATGAATGTCGGCGCCATCGTCACGGCGGGGACGCTGAACGTGCGGATGGCTTCGCGCCGCGCGGGGGGAAAACATCTGATCGGCGGCCGCAAGGTGGGCGAGGCCGAGGAGTGGTATTTCGAGCAGCTGACGCCGGGCGACACGTTCATCTTCGCCGGCCAGATCTGGGCCTTCATGGGCATCGCCGGCATGGACGCGCTGGTGGTCCCGTCCAAGGCGACGGAGCCCAAGATCCCGTCCTGGGGCGGGTCGAAATTCCCGCTGTCAACCTCGCTGGCGGATCGGGTGCGGGCCATGGTCGAGGACCGCGATCACTGGCGGGTGCTGCCGCCCGATGTACAGGAATGGCTTGAGCTCCAGGAAAGCCGGTCGTTGATTCCCGGGCGCGACACGCTACTGATCGAGACCTTTCCACGCGGGACGCGGTGCTTCCTCGTCGCCTATCCCTTTGAGGGGCGGCTGGCCCACACCACCCTGTGCATGCTGCTAACCCGGCGGCTGGACCGGTTGGGCGTCGGGCCGCTGGGCTTTGTGGTCACCGACTACGCGCTGGTGATCTGGTCGATCCGCGACATGGCGGGGCTGGATTGGGACGAGCTGTTCCAGGAAGACATGCTGGGCGACGACCTGGAAGCCTGGCTGGAGGAGAGCTTCATGATGAAGCGCACCTTCCGCAATTGCGCCCTGATTTCCGGCTTGATCGAGCGGCGCATCCCCGGCCAGGAGAAGACCGGTCGACAGGTGACCTTTTCAACCGACCTGATCTACGACGTGCTCCGCCGCCACCAGCCTGATCACCTTCTGCTGCGCGCCGCCCGGGCCGACGCCGCCTCTGGGCTGCTGGACGTACAGCGCCTTGGCCAGTTGCTCGGCCGCATCCGGGGGCGCATCCGCCATGCGCCACTGGACAGGCCCTCGCCCTTCTCAGTGCCCGCGCTGGTCCAGATCGGGCGCGAGCGAGTCGGCGGAGACGCCGCCGAGATGATCCTGGAGGATTCCGCCGAGGCCCTGATCGCCGAGGTCATGGGCGGGGAGGCGATGGCGTGAATGCCGCTCTCAAGGAGCGCTTGATCCCCCGCATGGCCGCCTGCGGCTCCTTGACCGTGCGGATTGAGGGCGAGACGGCGCGGCTGCGCTGTTCAGGTGCCCTGTGGCTGCCGGAGCATGGTGTGCTGATCGCCGCCGACCTGCACCTGGAGAAGGGCTCGGCCTTCGCCGCGCGCGGCCAGATGTTGCCGCCCTATGACAGCCGCGCGACGCTGGACCGGCTGGAAGCGGAGATCGCGCTGCTCGATCCGCGCGCCGTCGTGCTTTTGGGCGACAGCTTTCATGACAACCGCTCGATCGCCCGGATGGCGCCCGAGGATCGCACTCGGCTGGATGGCCTGGCCGCCGGGCGTGATTGGACCTGGGTCGAGGGCAATCACGATCGCGCGGCGTTGTTGTCGCCTACGCCGCTGCCGGGCGTGGTGGCCGAGACGCTCAACATCGGCGCCCTTACCTTGACGCACGAGCCGCAGCCGGGACCGAGACCGGGTGAGGTTGCCGGGCATCTGCACCCCTGCGCCAAGGTAACGCGGCACGGCAGGGGGGTAAGGCGAGCCTGTTTCCTGACGGACGGACGGCGCGTCATCCTGCCGGCCTTTGGCGCCTTCACCGGCGGCCTCAGCGTGCGTGATCCGGCCTTCGACGCGATGTTCGAGCATCCGCCTCTGGCCGCCGCCTTGGGGCGCGATCGGGTTCATGCCCTGGTCTGGAGCGCCGTGCTGTGAGCGCGTCAGCGTTTCTTGATTGATCCCAGCACGCCGCGAAGCAATTCGCGCCCCAGGGTGGATCCGACACTGCGGAGCATCGATTTTGTAAAGGCTTCTCCCGCCGTCTGGCGGTTCGAGGCCCGGCGTTTCGGGCCCGACGCGCGCGGGGTTCGGCTCGGCGCTCGCGCTGCGTCTCTCTCCTGGCGGGCGGCTTCGCGAGCCCGATGCTCGCGTTCCTTGGCTTGAGCCGCGTCCTGTTTGGCCTGAGCCTTGGCTTCGGCCACGCGATCCATCGCCTCCTGAGATGCGAGGGTCCGGGCCGTCAGCAGTTCGTGGGCAGACTCGCGGTTGATCGTCTCGTCATAGACCCCGCGCAGAGGGCTGTCGCTCATCATGGCCATTCGTTCAGCGTCGCTGGCGGGTCCCATGCGGCTGGTGGGCGGGCGAATGGTGGTCCTGGCCACGACGGTCGGCACGCCCTTGGGGTCGAGGGTCGAGACGAGGGCCTCGCCTACTCCGAGGGCTTGGATGGCCGTGGCGGTGTCAAAATGGGGATTGGCCCGGAAGCTGGCGCTGGCGGCGCGCAGACCCTTCTGCTCGGCCGGAGTGTAGGCGCGCAGGGCATGCTGGATACGGTTGCCCAACTGGGCCAGGACGCTGTCGGGGATATCGGCCGGGTTCTGGGTGACGAAATAGACGCCGACGCCCTTGGACCGGATCAGCCGCACCACCTGTTCGACCTTCTCCAAGAGCGGCCGGGGCGTATCGCGGAAAAGCAGGTGGGCTTCGTCGAAGAAAAACACCAGACGCGGCTTTTCCGGGTCGCCAATCTCGGGCAGCTGCTCGAACAGCTCCGACATCAGCCAGAGCAGGAAGGCTGCGTAGAGCCTGGGGCTGTTCATCAACCTGTCGGCGGCTAACACGTTGACCTGACCTTTACCGGCCAGATCAGTGCGCATCATGTCGTCCAGCCTCAGCGCCGGTTCGCCGAAGAACAGCTTGGCGCCCTGCTGTTCCAAAGAAAGCAAGGAGCGTTGGATGGCGGCGACCGAAGCGGGCGCCACATGGCCATACGCCCGCCCGATCCGCTCCGCGTTTTCGGACACATAGGTCAGGAGACTGCGCAGGTCGTCCAGATCCAGGAGCAGCAGGCCCTCCTTGTCGGCGACGTGGAAGGCCACGGTCAGCACACCTTCCTGGACGTCGTTCAGTTCGAGCATTCGGGCGAGCAACAGAGGCCCCACGTCCGAAACAGTAGCGCGCACGGGATGCCCCTTTTCACCATAGAGGTCCCAGAACACGACGGGTGGCGCCGACGGGGTCATGTCCAAACCCATCTTCTCTCCGCGCGCGAGAATCTTCTCGGACGGTGAGCCCGGCTGGCTGATCCCCGACAGGTCGCCCTTCACATCGGCGCAGAAGACCGGAACGCCCGCGTCAGCGAAACCTTGAGCCATGATCTGGAGCGTGACGGTCTTGCCGGTTCCGGTCGCCCCGGCCACCACGCCGTGGCGGTTGGCCCGGTCGAGAAGCAGAATGACGTCCTTGTCGTCCGCGGACCCAAGGAACAGCGAGGCGGCGGCGTCCGTTCCGGCCATGGGCAGGCTTTCTCTTTCCAGACAGCGCGATCTCGCGCATGGACGACTATAGCGTCGCCTCGGCCACGCACCATCCGCGCCGCCACCTGTTCGGGACTGGCCATGAAAAATCCCCTCGCCCTGCCTACCGACGCGGTGACCCGGAACGCTGTGGTCCTGGTCGCCGTGGTGGCGGGCGGGGCCGCCCTCTACTGGCTCCGTGAGATCCTGGCGCCCCTGGCCATGGCGATCTTCCTGCTGATCATGATTGACGGGCTGAAGCGTTATCTTGAACGCGCCTGGAACGTACCGAGCCGGTCGGCAGGAATATCGTCCTTGATGCTGGTGGTGCTGGGCTTCGCCCTGTCGATCTGGATTATAATCGACGGTGCAGCGGGCTTCTTCTCCCAGGCCAGCGGCGTGACCACGCGGATCGGGCCGCGCCTGGACCAGATCATCGCCGATGTCGCGGGTCTGGCCGGCGTCACCACCACCCCGACCGCCTGGGAGTTGGTCGAACAAGTCGATCTGAGACGCTATCTGACCCAGGTCGCCTTCCAGGCCCAGGGAGCGGCCACCGGCGCCTTCTTCGTACTGATCTATCTGGCCTTCCTGATCGCATCACAGTCAGCGTTCCGAAAAAAGATGATCGGCATGTTTCCGGAGCGGAACAGTCGCGCTGAGGCGGTCACGGTCATGGAGCGCATCCGCTCGGGCGTGGAGGGCTATCTCTGGGTTCAGACCGTCACCGGGGTGATGATCTGCGCCGCCGCCTACCTGCTGATGGTGTCGGTGGGGTTGGACAATGCCCTGTTCTGGACTTTCGTCATCTTCGTGGTGGGCTACATCCCCATCCTGGGCGGAGCGATCGCGGGGCTGGCTCCGCCGGTGTTCGCCCTGGTTCAGTTCGACAGCTACTGGCCGGCGCTGATCTTGTTGGGTGGGCTGCAGACCATTCTGTTCATCACCGGCAACTTCATCCAACCGCGGATGCAGGGCCAGAACCAGAACATCGACCCCGTGGTGGTGCTGTTGTCGCTCGCCTTGTGGGGACAGTTGTGGGGCGTGGTCGGCATGTTCCTGTCGACCCCACTGGCGGTCATGGCCATGGCGGTGCTCGCCGAGTTCAAGGGCTCGCGCTGGATGGCCGTCCTCCTGTCAGGCGATGGTCAACCCTATGCCGACAACAAGGCGGACCTGCCCCGTCCCAGCCTGTGGGATCGGTTGCGCGGCAAGGCGCCGCAGAGCCCGGACCTCTCTTGAACCCGGCGACTGAAGACCCATCTAGCTTCCAAGACGGCGGTTCGTCCCTCCCCCTCCTAGAACCGTCGTCAGAGGGCCGGCCCGATCCCTCCCCACAGTCGGCCCTAAAGTGATCGCCGGACGGTTCGCCGTCCGGCGATCGTGTTTTGGGAGCGGCTTTTGGCGGGGACACACGACGACGCCCATCTCAAGGCGGATCACCCCGGCGCCTGAGCGCCCATTTTCTCGCTAGAGGCTCGCTTTCCCTGCGGGACCCGCCTAATCCAGAGGACGCCAGCGGCCGCCGAGAGCCGCGACTTCTGGGAAGATCATGGCTGCCGACGCTCCCGCCCGCTCCGCCGCGGAATTCGAGTTTTCCGCAGACCTGCAACAGGCCGGCGACGTCTTCGCCAAGGCGGCGGATTTCAGGAGCTGGGCCGCGGCGCCGCCGGCGGCGCGCGACTTCCTGATACAGTCGCTGGAAGACTATGCCGCCGAAGAAGCGCCGGAGCTGAGTCTTGAGGACTTGGCCCGCGCCTTGGGCCGTTTCTGGACGAGATCCGACATCCGCAAGGCGGACGAATCAGCGCGCGTGGAGGTCCTCCCGCTGACCGACGGCACGGACGAGCCGCTCGGTTACGACGTCATCACCGCCCTGCAGTCCGACGCGCCTTTCCTGGTCGACAGCATCATGGGCGAACTTGCCGCCTCGGGCGTGGCCGTTCGCGCCATGTTCCACCCCCTGGTCGAGATCGGTCGAGACGCACAGGGTGGCCGCACGGTCGGCGGCGACCATCGCGAGTCGATGATCTTTGTCATAGTCGATCCTCTATCGCCCCAGCGCCGCGAGGCGGTGATCCAGGCGCTCAAGGACACGCTCAGCGACGTGGCTGCGGCTGTCGCCGACCACGGCGGGATGCAGTCTCGCATGGCCGAGGCCATGGAGGCGTTGACAGCCTGCGTCCCCGAGGGCGTCGATTCCGAGGTGCTGGAGGAAAGCCTGGCCTTCCTCGGCTGGTTGAACGCCGACAAGTTCGTCTTCTTGGGCGCCCGCACCTATCAGTTCCCGCGCACCGACGATGGCGGCTACGAGACCGAGGCGGCCCTGGTCGAGACCAAAGATGGATTGGGCATTCTGCGCGACCCTGAACGGACCGTGCTGCGCCGCGCCTCCGAGCCGGCCGTGCTGACACGCCAAATGAAACGCCAGCTGGAATCCTCAGATCCGGTCACGGTGGCCAAGGCGAACGCCAGGTCCAGGGTCCACCGCCGCGCCTATATGGATTACGTCGGGGTTCGCCAGTATGGGCCGGACGGCAAGCCCTCGGGTGAAGTGCGCTTCGTCGGCCTGTTCACCGCCGAGGCCTACGACCGCGCGGCGACCGAGGTGCCGCTGATCCGTCGCAAGGTCGGGAACGCTCTGACCCGCGCTGGCAAGTCGCCGGGCAGCCACAACGCCAAGCGGCTGAAGAACATCCTGGAAAATTACCCTCGCGACGAGCTGTTCCAGATCACCGAGGACGAGTTGCTCGGAACCTCACTCGGCATTCTTCATCTACTCGACCGACCGCGCGTCAAGATGTTCGCCCGGAAGGACCCCTACGACCGCTTCGTTTCTGTGCTCGTCTTCGTCCCCCGCGAGCGGTTCGAGGCCGCGGTGCGCGAGCGTATCGGCCGCATCCTGGCCGAGAGCTATGGCGGGCGATTGTCGGCCTGGTATCCCCAGTTGAGCGACGCGCCGTTGGTGCGCATCCACTACATCATCGGCGTCCAGCCCGGCGAGCACCTCGACCCCGACCCGGCCGAGGTCGAGGCCAGGATTGTGGAGACCGCTCGAGGCTGGAACGAACGGTTCGAAACGGCCGCGCGGGCCGCCGGGATTGACGAGAGCCAGATCGGCGCCATCAGCCATCGCTGGGGCGACGCATTCTCGGTGGGCTACCGTGACCGCTACGATGCGGCCGAGGCCATCGTCGATTATCAGCAGTTGGACCATTTGGGCGAGGCGGACGCCGAGCGCGCCGTGGCCGTGCGCGCCTTCCGTCGAACAGGCGACACGGCGCTCCAGTTTCGATTCAAACTCTATCGTCGCGGCGAAGCCGCGCCCCTGTCGGACGTCCTGCCCATACTCACCGACATGGGCCTCAAGACGCTGGAGGAATACGGCCATCTGGTGCGGCCCCAAGGCGGCGACCCGGTCCACATCCATGAGTTCCTCATGGAGGACCCGCGCGGCGAACGCCTGGTGTTTGGGGACATCAAAGGGCCGTTTGAGCAAACGTTCGCCGCAGTCTGGACCGGCCGCACGGAAAGCGACGGCTTCAATCGTCTGGTGATGGAGCTGGGCGTGGGCTGGCGCGAAGCGGCACTTTTCCGCACCCTGTGCCGCTATCGCCAGCAGACCGGCATGGATCCGTCCCAGGCAGTGCAGGAGGAGGCCTTACGGGACCACCCGGTGGTCAGCCGAGCCATCCTCAGCCTGTTCCGCTGCAAGTTCGATCCCGAGGGCCCCAAGGTCGACCGCCGCGAGGCCGAGGCACAGGAGCTGGTCGACAAGATCGAAGCGAGTTTGCGTGAGGTGGCCAGCATCGACCACGACCGTGCGTTGCGGCGTCTAGGCCGGCTGGTTCAGGCCATCAAGCGCACCAATTTCTTCCAGACGGGCGAGAACGAAGAGCCAAAGGCCCATATCGCTATCAAGATCGCCTGCCGCGAACTGGAAGATCTGCCGGCGCCCAAGCCCTATCGTGAGATCTTCGTATGGGCGCCCCATATCGAGGGGTCGCATCTGCGCTTCGGCCCCGTGGCGCGCGGCGGCTTGCGCTGGTCGGACCGGCGGGACGACTTCCGCACCGAAGTTCTGGGCTTGGTCAAGGCGCAACAGGTCAAGAACGCGGTGATTGTGCCCGTCGGCTCCAAGGGCGCCTTCTATCCCAAGTGTCTTCATCAGATCGTGCGTGACGGCGGCGATCGCGAGGCGATGCAGGCCGAGGCGATACGCGCCTACAAGACCTTCCTGTCCGGCCTGCTCGATGTCACGGACAATCTTGTGAAGGACAAGGTGGCGCGTCCGCCGCAGGTCGTCCCTTGGGAAGGTGACGATCCCTATCTGGTCGTGGCCGCCGACAAGGGCACAGCAAGCTTCTCTGACATCGCCAATAGGGTCTCGGCCGATTACGGCTTCTGGCTGGACGACGCCTTCGCCAGTGGCGGGTCGGCCGGCTATGATCACAAAGAGATGGGAATTACCGCGCGCG
>CAZITK010000001.1:40157-50351 GCA_964542145.1 uncultured Brevundimonas sp. | reverse complement strand
TGCAGGAAAACTGGATCGGTCGCTCCCAAGGGCTCAAGATGGTGTGGCGCTGGGCCGACGAAGCGCCGGCGGCGTCGCCCGAGGGCCTTGAGGTCTACACGACGCGTCCCGATACCCTGTTCGGCGCCAGTTTCATGGGTGTCGCACCCGATCACCCCATCGCCAAGGCCCTGGCCGAGGCGAGCCCCAAGGTCGCCGCCTTCGTTGCGGAATGCAGGAAGGGGGGGGCTAGCCAGGCCGATATCGAACAGGCCGAGAAGATCGGCTGGGACACGGGACTGAAGGTCCGGCATCCCTTCGACGGACGCGAGGTCCCGTTGTGGATCGCCAACTTCATCCTGTCCGAATACGGCACAGGCGCCATCTTCGGCTGCCCGGCGCATGATCAACGCGACCTGGAGTTCGCCGAAAAGTATGGCCTGCCGGTCATACCGGTGGTCAGGCCCGAAAACGCCGACGACAACTTCACGGTGGCGGGCGAGGCCTATGTGGGCCCCGGCCGGCTCTTCCAGTCCGACTTCCTGAATGGCCTGGAAATCGAGGTCGCGAAGGCAGAGGCCATCCGCCGCGTCGAGGCCATGGGTCAGGGGCAGGGAGCGACTATTTACCGCCTGCGCGACTGGGGCGTCTCGCGCCAGCGCTACTGGGGTTGTCCCATCCCCATCGTCCACTGCGACGCCTGCGGGGCCGTGCCGGTCCCGCCCGATCAGCTACCGGTTGAACTACCGAACGACGTGACCTTCGACGTGCCCGGCAACCCTCTGGAGCGCCACCCGACCTGGAAGGACGTCGCCTGTCCGTCCTGCGGCGGCGGAGCCCGGCGCGAGACCGACACCCTGGACACCTTCGTGGACTCCAGCTGGTATTACGCCCGTTTCGCCGATCCCAAGGCCGAGGAGCCCATCAACGCCGCCGCTGCCGCCCGCTGGCTGCCGGTCGATCAGTATATCGGCGGTGTCGAGCATGCCGTCCTGCACCTGCTCTACGCCCGCTTTATCAGCCGCGCCCTGTCCGACGCCGGGATGATGACCGTCAAGGAGCCCTTCGCTGGGCTGTTCACCCAGGGGATGGTGGTCCACGAGACCTACAAGACCGCCGACGGCAAATGGGTCGAGCCGTCGGATGTGGACATCGCGACCGAGGACGGCCGCCGCCGGGCCACCCGCCTGTCCACCGGCCAGCACCTTGTCATCGGCGACATCGAGAAGATGTCCAAGTCCAAGAAGAACGTGGTCGCGCCCCGAGACATCATCGACGCCTATGGCGTGGACGCCGGGCGCCTGTTCGTGCTGTCCGATAGCCCGCCCGAGCGGGACGTGCAGTGGACCACGGGCGGGGTCGAGGGGGCCAGCCGTTTCGTTCAGCGGGTCTGGGCCGAGTTCGACAGCTACGATCCCGACGCTCCCGCCGACCCGGCCCAGGCCGAGAGCCTGGCCCGCGAAACCCACAAGGCCATCAAGGCGGTGACCGAAGGCGTCCAGAGCTTCCGCTTCAACGCCGCCATCGCCAAGCTCTACGCCTTCCTGGCCGTCGTGAAGGCCCACGACAAGGCCGGCGGCACGGCGAAGGGTGAGGCCCTGTCGGCGCTGGCCCGGCTTATCGCCCCCTTCACCCCGCATCTGGCCGAGGAGGCGTGGACACGCCTCGGCCACGACGGCCTGATCCTGGATGCTCCGTGGCCGGAACATGATCCGATACTGGCCGCAAACGACGCCGTCACCCTGCCGATTCAGATTGGCGGCAAGCGGCGCAGCGAGGTGGTCATGCCGCGCGGGGCCCATCCCGCAGACGTCGAGGCCGCGGCCCTCGCCGATCACGCGGTGCAGGCCTTCCTGGCGGCCAATGGCCTTTCGGTCAAGAAGGTGATCGTGGTGCCGGACCGGATCGTCAATCTGGTGGCGGCATGAGACGGCCCGCGCTGATCGCCGCGCTAGGCGCGAGCATGGCCCTGGGCCTCTTGGCCTGTGGCTTCACGCCTCTCTACAGCGAGAGCAGCCTAGGCGGCGCCACGGTCGGGGCCGAGATGTCGCGCATCACGGTAGAAACCCCCGGCACCCGCTTGGGCTTCTCGCTGAAGACAGCCCTGGAAGACCAACTGGGTTGGGACCGAAGCGCGCCGCCCAACTACATCCTGACCAGCACCCTGGACCAGACCCGCCTGCCCCTAGGCCGCCGCACCGACGACACCGCCAGTCGCTTCCAGCTGACCTTGACGGTCGACTGGGTACTGACCCCGGCGTCCGGCGGGACCGCCCTGGGAGACCGCACTACCGCAACCGTGACCTACGCCGCCGCCGATCAGGCCTATGCCTCCGTCGCCGCCCAAACCGACGCGGAGGCGCGACTGACGGCCGAGGCCGCGCGCCTGATCCGGCTCGACATCGCCCGGCGGCTGGCTGACGTGCTGGAACCCTGAGCCTTCGGAGCGGCGCGTGATCCTGTCTAAGCGCCCAGAGGTCGATCGCTTCCTCAACCAGCCCGACCCGGCCATCCGCGCCGTCCTGATCCACGGCAAGGACCGGGGCGGGGTGGGAGAGCGAGCCCTGCTCCTCTGCCGGAAGCTGGTGCCCGACATCGACGACCCCTTCGACGTCACCGTCCTGACCGAAGGCGACATCGACGCCGATCCGACTCGGCTGGAAGACGCGCTAACCGCCCAGTCCATGACGGGCGGCCGGCGGTTGGTCCGTCTGAGACTCGACGGCAAGGCCGGCGTCGACAAGGCGGCGGCCGAAGCGGTGAAGGTCCACGCCGAGGGCGGCTATAATCCCACCGCCGCCCTGATCATCGAGGCCGGGGCGCTAGGCCGAGACTCCGCTTTGCGCAAGGCCGTCGAGGCCGCAAAGGGTGCAGTCTCCATCGCCGTCTACGACGACGAGGTCGGCGACGTCGCCCGCATGACACGCGAAGCTCTGGCGGCGGACCGGGTAGCGCTGACTTCAGATGCCCTGGAGATGTTCGTGGCTCGCCTGCCCCGCGAGCGCGGCCTCATGCGCCAGGAGATCGAGCGGTTGATCCTCTACGTCGGGCCGGGCTCGGAGCGGACGATCGGCCCGGACGAGCTTGAGGCTTATCTGGGGGTCGAGCCTGACGCCAGCTTGTTCGACGCTGCGTTTCAGGCCTTCGGGGCCCGCGCCGTCCAGGCGCAGGCGTCGCTGAGACGCGCCTTGGCCGAGGGCGAGCATCCGGCCCAGGCCGTGCGCGCCGTCACCGGCCACCTCGGAAAGCTACGTCGGATCAATGCTCTGGCCGCCAACGGCGCGACCACCAAGGAGGCCGCCAAGGCCGCCGGCGTCTTCTGGAAGCAGGAGGCCGAGATTCTGCGTCAGGCCCGCGCCTGGCGGTCGGAGGCCATGGTCGAGACGAGCCGATCGGCGCTTGAGGCCGAGCGCGCCTGCAAATCGACCGGGAGCCCCGATGCCCTGATCGCCGAACGCCTGCTGCTCGAGGTCGCCGGACGGGCGCGACGCCTGGGACTGTGAACCAGTACAGGCATCGCGGGCGCTTGACCTGACGATCTTACTGCTTGGACATCAAACGCGGTGCTAGGATGATCGGATCATGTCAGGGCGACGGCGCTTTCAGTCAGCCCTGCATCAATCGCCGAAAGATCTCGTCCAGTTGCTCCAGATCGCGATAGCACAGGGTCAGTTCACCCTCGCCGCCGCGGTCGCGAAGCGTGACCTTGAGGCCCAAGGCGTCGCCCAGATCGCTTTCCAGTGCTGCAATGTCAGCTGAACCTTCCACAACCTCGCCCCCTCTGACCTTCTTGGCCTTCGGCGCCTCGCCTGAGCGGCGAGCCAGGGCCTCGGTCTGGCGGACGTTCAAACCTTCAGAGACGATCCGTTCAGCCAAGGCCTCGGCGTCCGGAGCTCCTATCAGCGCGCGGGCGTGGCCAGCGCTGAGTTCGCGTCTCAGCACCCGGTCCTGCACCGGTCTAGGGAGGTTCATCAGGCGGAGTGTGTTGGCGACATGGCTGCGGCTCTTACCGACGATACCCGCCACGGCGTCCTGGGTCCGCCCAAACCGGGTCATCAGCAGGGCGTAGGCGTTGGCCTCCTCCAGGGGATTCAGGTCTTCTCGCTGGACGTTCTCGATGATGGCGACCTCCAGCGTCTCGGTGTCATCCATCGATCGCTCGACCACCGGCACCGTCTTCAGCCCCGCCAGTTGAGCCGCGCGCCAGCGGCGCTCCCCGGCGATGATCTGCCAGCCTTCGCCTTCGGGCGCCTTCCTGACCAGGATCGGCTGGATCACCCCCCGCTCGCGGATCGAGGCGGCCAGTTCGCCCAGTTCGTCGTCGGCGAAGATGTAGCGCGGCTGGTCCGGATTGCGGGCCAGCAGTTCGATCGGCGCCTCGCGCGCGCCGCCCGAGGCGGTCGCGTCGGCCGAGGGCGGAGGCGCGTCGTCGCCCATCAGGGCGGATAGGCCGCGACCCAGGCCGCGCTGGCGTTCGGACATGGTCGTCTCCTTCAGGCCGCCAGGGCGTCGCGGCGGCGGCGCTCGCGCGCCACCAGTTCGCGGGCCAGGCGCAGATAGGCCTGGCTGCCGGCGCATTTCAGATCATAGATCAGGGCCGGCTTGCCGAACGACGGCGCCTCCGACACCCGGACGTTTCGCGGGATCACCGCCTCATAGACCTTGTCGCCGAAATGGGCGCGGACATCGGCCGCCACCTGACCCGACAGCGCATTGCGACGATCATACATGGTCAGGACCAGGCCCTGGATCTCCAGCTTCGGGTTGAGGCTGTGGCGGACCATGTCGATGGTCTTCATCAGCTGGGTCAGGCCCTCCAGAGCGAAGAACTCGCATTGCAGCGGCACCAGCACGGCGTCGGCCGCGCTCATGGCGTTGAGCGTCAACAGGTTCAGTGACGGCGGACAGTCGATCAGCACATAGTCGAAACCGACCGCGCCACGCTCGACCAACTGTGCCAGGGCGTCTCGGAGACGGTAGGAGCGACGGTCGGCCTGGCTGAGTTCAATCTCCACGCCAGACATGTCGGCGTCGGCCGGGATGATCGACAGGCCCGGCACGGCGGTGGGGACGGCAGAATCCTCGACGGAGCGCCCATCCACGACTACGTCATAGATGGTAACGCGCCGTGTTTCACGTGGAACACCCAGCCCGGTGGAGGCATTGCCCTGGGGGTCCATGTCGACGATCAGCACCCGTTCGCCAATGGCAGCCAAGGCTGTGCCGAGGTTAATGGCGGTGGTGGTCTTCCCCACGCCGCCCTTCTGGTTGGCGACGGCCATGACGCGCATCGGACGGTCAGCTGACACGACGCGCTCCAGCCTTCGTCAGACGGTGGGCGCGGGTCACACAGACCACGCGGCCGCGGTCGTCGCTTTGGGAAGGATAGGTCACGGCGTCGAACTTCCAGCTGTTGCGGGCGAAGATCAGTTCGTCATCGACGCTTTCGCCCTTGAGAAACAGGCCCCGAGCCCCGGTTGTCAACAGGGGTTCAGCATATCCCAACAGACGATCCATCGGGGCAACCGCCCGCGCAACGACGACATCGACCGAGAGCCGCACATCTTCGGCGCGTCCGTTGATGACCACGGCTGGAAGCTCCAACGCATGGACGACCCTCTCGAGAAATCGGCAGCGCTTGCCCAGACTGTCGACCAGATGGACGCGCGCGCCCGGACGGTCCTTTAGGAAGGCGGCGAGGACGACGCCTGGCAGGCCTGCCCCGGAGCCGAGGTCGGCCCAGGTCAAGGCATCCGGCGCCAGTAGAAGAAGCTGCCAACTGTCCAGCACGTGCCGCCGCCAGAAATCAGGCAGGGTGGCCGGACCAATCAGGTTCATCACCGCATTGCCCTCGGCCAGCAGCTCGCCATAGCGTGTGAGGTCCGCCATCACGGCCTCGGACGCGCCGCTTAAGGCTTGGAACTCGGCGGCCTCCATGGTCAGGCGGCGCGACGCTGGACGTGGGCGAGCAGAGCGGTCAGGGCGCCCGGCGTCACCCCCTCGATGCGCGACGCCTGGCCAAGCGTCATCGGCCGCACCTGCTCCAGCTTCTCGCGCACCTCGGCCGACAGTCCGCCGATGGCGGCATAGTTCAACCCCTCTGGCAGGGCCAGGCCTTCTTCGCGAGTCAGAGCCGCGGCCTCGTCGGCCTGGCGATCAAGATAGCCCGCATAGGCGGCGTCCACCTCGACCTGCTCCCGCACCTCGCGGGTCCAGCCTTTGATTTCAGGACACGCGCCCGCGAAGGCGGCCAGCCCCACCCCCGGAAAGCCAAGCAGGTCGCGAATCGAACGGCGGCGACCGTCGGCGTTAACGGCGATGCCCAGCTTCTGCGCCTCCTGCGGCGTGAAGATCGTGTCGCGCGCCAAGGCAAAGGCCGCGTCCAGAAGCGCGCGCTTGACGGCGAAGGCCGTAGCCCGCTCCTGTCCGACGACTCCGCCCTCAACGCCTGTGGGGGTCAGTCGCTGGTCCGCGTTGTCGGCGCGCAAAGTTAGGCGGTACTCGGCCCGGCTGGTGAACATGCGATAGGGTTCGGTCACGCCCCGGGTCACCAGGTCGTCGATCATCACCCCGATATAGGCCTGGTCGCGCCGCAGGACGACCGGCGCCTGATCGGCGGCAGCCCGCGCGGCGTTCCAACCGGCAATCAGCCCCTGGGCTCCCGCCTCTTCATATCCTGTAGTCCCGTTGATCTGGCCGGCCAGATAGAGCCCAGGACGCACTTTGACCTCAAGCGCCGGCGTCAGGGCTCGTGGATCTACATAGTCATATTCTATGGCGTAGCCGAAACGGAACACCTCGACCTGTTCAAGGCCGGGAATAGTGCGCAAGAACCGCTGCTGGGTCTCGTCCGACACGGAAGTCGAGATCCCGTTGGGATAGACGGTGGGATCATCAAGCCCCTCTGGCTCGAGAAAGATCTGGTGAGACTTCTTGTCGGCGAACCGGACAACCTTGTCCTCGATCGACGGGCAGTAGCGGGGGCCACGCCCAGAGAGATGACCGCCATAGACGGCGCTTTCGTCCAGGTTCTCGGCGATGATCCGGTGCGTCTCTTCGGTCGTATGGGTGACGCCGCAGGCGATCTGGGGGACCCTGATCCGGTCGGTCAGGAACGAGAAAGGAACCGGATCCGCATCCGCCTCCTGCTTTTCCAGCCGGTTCCAGGCAATGGTGCGACCATCAAGACGGGCCGGTGTGCCAGTCTTGAGCCGCCCTAACGGGAGGCCGGCGGTGGCCAGATCCGCGGCCAGGCCGGTGGCCGGCGCCTCGCCATGGCGCCCAGCGGGAATCCGTAGGTCGCCGCGATGGATGACGCCGTTCAGGAAGGTGCCGGCGGTCAGGACGACGGCGCGGGCGGCAACCTCCACACCATCCCCCGTGACAACCCCGACCACACGGTCGCCGTCGAGACGCAGCCGCTCTGCGGTTCCGGCCACGCAACGCAAATTCGGAAAATTGGCGAGTTCAGCCTGCATGGCCTCGCGGTAGAGGCGGCGGTCAATCTGGCTGCGCGGCCCCCGTACAGCCGCGCCTTTGGACCGGTTAAGGAGGCGAAACTGAATGCCCGAACGGTCGGCTAACCGACCCATCAGGCCGTCCAAGGCGTCGATCTCGCGGACTAGATGGCCTTTACCAAGACCGCCGATAGCCGGGTTGCACGACATCTCGCCAATGGTTTCCAGCGACTGGGTCAGCAGCAGAGTGCTCGCCCCAGTGCGCGCGGACGCCGCCGCAGCCTCACAGCCAGCGTGGCCCCCCCCGATGATGATGACATCGAAATTTCGCATGCCGGCGACATAGGCGATTACGGCCGACCTCGCCACCTCGGCGGCAGATCAGTGGTACAGCCAATCACTGTTTCACGTGAAACGATGGCGTTCAGCGGCCCTACTTCCCAATGCAGAAGCTGGCGAACACCTCGCCCAGCACGTCTTCCACGCCGACATTCCCTGTCACGGCGGACAGGGCGCGCGCGGCGGCGCGTAGATCATCCGCGGCCAGCTCCGGGTGACCCTCGCCAATCCTAGCTCGTGCGGCCTCTACGCGCTCCAAGGCGGCGCGAAGACGTTGAGCATGCCGGGCTCGGGTAACGGGTGGAAAGTCGGAGCCCGAGAGGTCCTGCGTCAGCCGAGCTAGCAGCCAATCGTGAAGCGTGCCAAGCCCTGTGCCGGCGCTTACGCTGACAGCCAGGCCGTCACCGCCTACGCCTCCTAGATCAGCTTTGGTTCTGATCATCAGATCTCCGGCGCGGAACAGGGACGCCGCTGGACCTTCGGGATCGCCCGGCGCGCGTATCCATAGCCGCAGGTCGGCGGCTGCAGCGCGGGCACGAGCGCGCCGGACGCCCTCGGCCTCGACCGGGTCATCGCTGTCGCGCAGGCCGGCTGTGTCTGAGAGCGTCACCGCATAGCCGCCGATCTCCAGACGGGCGTCCAGCACATCCCGGGTGGTGCCTGGAATGTCAGTGACGATAGCGGCCTCTCGGGCGATCAGGGCGTTGAACAAGGTAGACTTGCCGGCATTCGTCTCCCCGATCAGGACGATCGAATAACCATCTCGGACCCGTCGCCCCCTGTCTCGGTCCTCGAGAGCGGCGCGCAGATGACCGGCGAGGTCTTTCAGAATCGGCTCGGCCTCACGCGTCAGATTGTCTGGCACCTCTTCGTCTGGAAAGTCGATCTCCGCCTCGACCAGGGCGAGGGCCCGCAGCAGACGACTTCGAAAGCCCTCGTAGGTCGCCGCCAGGGCGCCGCCCAGCTGGCCCAAAGCCTGTCGCCTCTGAGCCCCGGATTCGGCGTCAACCAGGTCGGCCACGGCTTCGGCGCGGGTCAGGTCCAGCTTGCCGTTCTCGAAGGCGCGACGGGTGAACTCGCCGGGTTCGGCCGGGCGCAGGCCGAGCGCAATCAGAGCGGCGCTGACGCCCTCCACCACCGCAGGGCCGCCGTGAAGGTGAAGTTCGGCAGCGTCATCTCCAGTGTAGGAGGCCGGACCAGCAAAACGAAGCACCAGGGCGTCGTCCAGCGGTTCGCCACTGTGTGTCAGGGTGCGAAGGCAGGCGATCCTGGGCCGCAGACCTCCCGCGCCGAGCGCGGTCAGCACCGCCTCGGTTTCGGGACCCGAGAGGCGAATCACGGCGATGGCGCCCCGGCCCGGAGGGGTCGCCAGGGCGAAGATGGTGTCGGTCACGCCCAGATCGCTTGATAACTGATCACTTCTGGCCGCTGACCGCCGCCTCCATCAGGCGGCGGAACTGGTCTTGAGCCTGAAGGCCGAAGCTCGTCCCCGCCTGCATCCAGGTCTTCATCAGCTCTTCCGGCTGCATGGACGACAAATTATCCTGCATCCGCTTCTGCATCTCGGCAACCATCGACTCGTTCAGAGGCGTGAGGTCGGGCAGGCCCATGAAGGCGCGTGCCTCGGCGGGAGTGCATTCTATCTCGACATTGACCTTCATGGCGACGTCTCCGTTCCTGTGAAGCTAGACGCTCACCCGACCGCCCTCAAGCAGACGAGCGCCCGCGTCGCGAGCGGCGAGGCGAAACCTATGTGTTCATCGACTGGAAGAAGTCGGCATTGTTCTTGGACTGGCGCAGCTTGTCGAGAAGGAACTCGATGGCGTCCTGCGGGCCCATGGGGTTGAGGATGCGACGCAGGACATAGGTCTTGGTCAGCTGATCCTTGGGGGTGATCAGGTCTTCCTTGCGAGTGCCGGACTTGAGAACGTCGATCGCCGGGAAGATGCGCTTGTCGGCCACCTTGCGATCCAGCACGATCTCGGAGTTGCCCGTGCCCTTGAACTCTTCGAAAATCACCTCGTCCATGCGGCTGCCGGTATCGATCAGCGCGGTGGCGATGATGGTCAGGCTGCCACCTTCCTCGATGTTGCGCGCGGCCCCGAAGAAGCGCTTCGGCCGCTGCAGGGCGTTGGCGTCGACGCCGCCGGTCAGCACCTTGCCGGAGGAAGGGACCGTGGCATTATAGGCGCGGCCCAGGCGGGTGACTGAGTCCAGCAGGATGACCACATCGCGCTTGTGCTCGACCAGGCGCTTGGCCTTCTCGATGACCATCTCGGCCACTGCCACGTGGCGGCTGGACGGTTCATCGAAGGTGGAAGCCACGACCTCGCCCTTCACCGTGCGCTGCATGTCGGTGACTTCCTCGGGCCGCTCGTCGATCAGCAGGACGATCAGATAGACCTCGGGGTGGTTGGCC
>CAZITK010000001.1:19795-40147 GCA_964542145.1 uncultured Brevundimonas sp. | reverse complement strand
CCGTCTTGCCGACGCGCGGGGGGGCCACGATCAGGCAACGCTGACCCTTGCCAAGCGGAGCCACGATGTCGATGACCCGGCCGGAGCGATCCTTCAGCGTCGGATCCTGGATCTCCATGGTCAGGCGGGAGTCCGGATAGAGCGGCGTCAGGTTATCGAAATTGACCTTGGTGCGGACCGTTTCGGGGTCCTCGAAATTGATCGTGTCGACCTTGAGCAGGGCGAAATAGCGCTCGCCCTCGCGCGGGCCGCGCACCGTGCCGTGCACCGTGTCGCCGGAACGCAGGCCAAAGCGGCGGATCTGGGACGGCGAGACATAGACGTCGTCAGGCCCTGGCAGATAGTTGGCGTCGGGGCTGCGCAGGAAGCCGAAACCGTCCGGCAGAACCTCGAGCACGCCATCGGCCGAAATCTCCACCTCTTCGTCGGCCAGGGTCTTGAGGATGGCGAACAGGAGGTCCTGCTTGCGCAGGTTCGAGGCGTTCTCGATCTCCAGCCCTTCGGCGAAGGCGACCAGATCGGCCGGCGTCTTGTCCTTGAGTTCCTGGAGCGAGATGCGGCCGGAGGGCACGACGGGATCGCCGTTTTCATCCTCATCGCCGTCGTCAGAGTCCTCATCGCCCTCGGCGACCGTGTTGCTGTTTTCTGGGGCGGGATCAGGCTTGGAGACCTTCTCCTCCTCGATAACGGGCTCCGGCGCCTCGCGCTTGAGGCTAAGGGTCTTCCGCTCGGGAGCGGCCGGAGTTTCGCCGGTGCTTTCCGTTTCGGGAGAAGTGGGATCAGTGTCGCGCACGTCGGTCATGGAGAGGTCGCACTCGTTCAAGGCGCGGCGAACAAACGTCCGCCGTCGAAAAGTCTATGACAATCGTGGCCTTTGCGGCCTTGGGAAAGCGACGGGATCGCGCGGGCGGGAAGTTGCTCGCAAGAGCCTAGCCGACGCGCATCGCTGAAAAGAGGGGAAGCCGCCGAAGCGGATGCCCCAGCGGAACCACATGCGGCGATCGGGGTCAAGGAAAACTCGCGCGCACTGCTGTCCTACGCGCGCCACTCCAAGGTCACCGACAAGACCATGACAATGGCCAGGAGAAAGGGCGCCTCGTTGGTCAACCGCCAGAAGCGCGCAGAGTAGGTCGAGATCCCGGCCACGATCTTCTTGCGCTGGCCCGCCAGGAACCCGTGCCACGCCGACAGCAGGATCACGCCGGCCAGCTTGGTCGCCATCCACGGCTCCAGCAGGAAGCCCCAGCCGCGCGCCTGGGCGTCGATATGGATCAGCCACAGGCCGAAGCCCCAGGCCAGGATCATGGCCGGGTTGATGATGATGCGCAGCAGCCTCCTCTGCCAGCCGCGCAGCAGATTTTGCATCTCGGAGCGCAACGGCTCGGCCTTGGCCGTCTGTTCGGCGTCGTAGGCATAGAGGCGCGGCAGGAAGAGCATGCCTGCCATCCAGGCGATGACGGCGAGGATGTGCAGACCCCGGGCGAGGTCGTAGGCGGTCATGGCGGACCCTCCGTCAATGCAGTCCATTCTGGCACGGACAGGCCGCCCAGTTTCTCCGGCAGCCAGAGCCGATGGGAGCGATCCCGTCGCGGCCCAAGGCCTCCACGACCGCCTCGGCCAGCCCGTCGATGAAGACCGAGGCGGCGCTGACCGTGGGGGTGCGCAGATAGGGTTCAACGCCCGTTTGCTTCGCCAGATGGCGGTACTCGATGTCGAGCTCGACCAGGGTCTCGATGTGTTCTGAGACGAACGCGACGGGCACGACCACGACACCCAGGGAATCCCGGCCGGCTTGTTCGATCGCCTCGGGCGTCGAGGGGCCGAGCCATGTCAGTGGCCCGACACGGCTCTGATAGCAGATGCGGTGGTCCAGCGGCCCCAGCCGGGCCATGATCGCCGCCACGGTCGCCTCGACCTGTTCCTGATAGGGATCGCCGGCCGCGACCAGTTTTTTCGGTATGCCGTGGGCGCTGAACAGCAGGCGCATGGGCTGGGCTCCTGCCTGGTCGAGCGCCGCGCGGATTGTCGCGACCTGAGCCTCGATCCAGCCCGAGTCCTGCGGATAACAGCAAACGGAGCGTGACCGGCCGGGCCCGCGATAGGTTCGGTCCCAAAGGCGCAGCGACGAGCGCGTGGTGGTGGTCGAGAACTGCGGATAGAGCGGCAACAGCACGATTTCGTCGGGGGCATAGGCCGCCACCTCGGCCGCGGTCTGTTCGGTTAGAGGGCGCCAGTAGCGCATGGCGATGAACACGCGGGTCTCGTCGCCGTCGAGGCGGTCCGAGAGGGCGGTTTCCAGCGCCTGCGCCTGGGCCCTGGTTTGCCCCAGCAGGGGCGACCCGCCGCCGGCGTTCATCATGGCGTAATTGGCCTGGGCGCTGGTCTCGCGCCGGCTCGAGATCAGATGGGCCAGCGGTGTGCGGATGATTCCCGACAGGCCGATGATGGCCGGATCGTTGAAAAGGTTGAAAAGAAAGGGTTTGACGCTCTCTGCGTCATCCGGTCCGCCAAGGTTGAACAGCACGAGCGCAATACGACGTCCAGCCGCCGAGATTCTGGTGGTCATCGCGCCCCGATCCGGCGCAGCACCTGCTCCACATGGGCGATCGGCACGTCGGGCAGGATGCCGTGGCCCAGATTGAAGATCCACGGCCCCTGACCCCAGGCCTCCATCAACTGGTCAACGCGTCGGTCCAGAGCCTCTCCGCCGGCGCGAAGCAATAGCGGGTCGAGCGCGCCCTGAATCGGCTTAACCGATTGAACACGACGGCCGATCTCAAGCGGACAGGCGGTGTCCAGCGCCACGGCCTGAACATCGATGGTGTGAGCATAGTTTTCCGCCAGGGCGGCGCCTCCGCGGGGAAAGCCAATCAAGGGGACGGTCACGCCCAGTTCGCGCACACGCGCGATCAGAGCCCGGTGGGGGCGCATCACGAGGCGTTCGAACAGATCGTCGGGCAGGCCCTCCGCCCAACTCTCGAAAATCTTCAGCACCTGAGCGCCGGCGTCTGCCTGCATTTTCAGATAATGGGCCGTGGCCTCGACCAGGATGTCGAGCAAGGCGTCGACGTGTTCAGGCTGGGCATAGGCATAGGTTCGGGCTTGGGCTCGCTCTCCCTTGCCGAGCGTTCTGGCCTCTCCGTCCAGCATATAGGTGGCGACGGTCCACGGGGCGCCGGCGAAGCCGATCAGGGAGCGCCGGGGCTCCAGAGACGCTCGAACCCGGTGGAGCGTCTCCCCGACCTGGGACAGGGCCTGGCCGGCCTCCGGGGCGCGTTGGCGCATGCTCTCAAGCGCGGGCAGGACGCCAAGCCTCGGCCCCTCGCCCGGCTCGAACCAAACCTTCTGGCCCAAGGCGCCGGGGATCAGGAGGATGTCAGCGAACACGATGGCGGCGTCGAAGCCGAAGCGCCGCATCGGCTGGAGCGTCGCCTCGGCGGCCATCTCCGGATTCAGGCAAAAGGCGATGAAGTCGGGCGCCTGGGCTCTGAGCGCGCGATACTCGGGAAGATACCGCCCCGCCTGACGCATGAACCAGACCGGAGGCCGATCAGTCGTCTTGCCACGAAGGACGGATAGAAGGCGCGGTTCAACGTAGGCCATGCGCGCGACTTACGGGAGGTCCGCTCGGCTCTCAATCCTTCCTACAAAAAGAAAGAATCTTAAAAAGGGTGGAAGTGGTGGTTGGTCCTAGGACAAACGGGCGCCGTATGGCCGGTCAGACCGGATGCGGACAGGGCCATACCCAGAACGTCGGTCATGGTGGATGAGAAGTTGGCCGCCCTGTGAGTTTCGGGAACGACTCGGAAAAAACGCGGCTTTTCAGAGGTATGATCGGTATCGATCATGCGGATCGGCTGCGCAGCCATTAACCACCCCTTAACTTCTCCCCAGCCGGGGACGGCCCGTCGTCAGCCTGTCCAGAACCTGGGCAACCGGCGGGTGATCGGCGCCCATCGTCGTCAATGGATGCACAGACCCGAGAGGCGAGCTAGAACAGCCCCATGATCAGTAACGCCCACGTCCCCGAGTTTTTCCCCGAAACGGCGCCCGTCATTGGGGGACGGGGTCGATGAACGGAACGGTCAGGCTGGCCACCTATTTCCATGTGCACCTGGTCTCCGATTCGACCGGCGAGACCTTGAATTCGATGGCCAAGGCGGTGATCGCCCGGTTCGACGGGATGATCCCCATCGAACACATCTATGCCCTGGTCCGATCCGAAAAGCAGATGGAACGGGTGCTGGAAGAGATCGCGGCCGCGCCGGGGGTGGTGCTGCATACGCTGGTCGATCGCGATTTGCGCATGGCCCTAGAGGAGGGCTGTCGCCTCCTGGACATGCCCCAGATCGGGGCGTTGGACCCTCTGGTAGGGGCCCTGAGCCGCTATCTTGGCACAGCCATCTCCAGCCGGGTGGGCGCTCAACACGCGCTTGACCATGACTATTTCAACCGCATCGGAGCGCTCGATTTCGCCATCGCCCATGATGACGGCCAGGGCCATTCCGAGCTGGGTCATGCCGATGTCATCCTGGTGGGGGTCAGCCGCACCTCCAAGACTCCGACTTGCATCTATTTGGCCAACAGGGGGGTGAGAGCAGCCAACATCCCCCTGGTCCCAGGGCACGATCCGTCAGAGCGTCTAGTCGGAATGAAGGGGCCTTTGGTGGTCGGCCTGCTGGTCTCGCCTGACCGCCTGGTCCAGGTGCGCAGGAACCGCTTGACGGGTCTCGGGGCCGGGGACGACAGCGATTATGTGGATTTGGAGTCCGTTCGCGACGAGACGATCCGCGCGCGCCGCCTGTTCGAGCGCCACGGCTGGCCCACCATCGACGTGACCCGCCGCTCGGTGGAGGAGACGGCGGCGGCGGTCATCAACCTGCTGAACGAGCGTCGCGGCCGGGCTATGGGAACGCCGACGTGGGTCTGATCCTCGCTTCCAACAGCGCGGCGCGAAAGGCGATGCTTCGCGGCGCTGGCCTGACCTTCATGGCTGAGGGGCCGGATGTGGACGAGGCGGCGGAAAAGGCGCGGTTGCTGACGCAGGGGGCGGGCCCGGCCGATGTGGCCCAGGCTTTGGCCAAGCTGAAGGCGCTCTCCGTGTCGCGAGCGCGGCCGGAAGCCTGGGTGCTGGGCTCGGACCAGACGCTGGAGTTTGAAGGGCGGCTGTTCGACAGGGCAGGCTCAGCCGCCCAGGCCGAGGATCGACTGCGGATGCTGCGGGGACGAGGCCACTCTCTTCACAGTGGCGTCGCCCTGGCGCGCGACGGCCAGTTGGAGTGGGCCGTGCTGGACACGGCGCGGCTGCATATGCGGGACTTTACCGATGCTTTCCTGGCCAGTTATTTGGCGGCTGACGGCGATGCTCTGATGAGCTGCGTCGGCGGCTATCGTTTGGAGGGGCTGGGCGCGCAGCTGTTCACTCGGGTCGAGGGCGACTATTTCACTGTGCTGGGCATGCCGCTATGGCCGGTGTTGGCGGCCCTGCGTGCACGCGGCGTCATTCCGACATGAAAATCACTGCAACGACGCGGGTCGCAGGCGTAGTGGGCCGACCGGTCGACCGGTCGCTCAGCCCCGTGATCCACAACGCCTGGATCGAAGCTGCGGAGCTGGACGCCGCCTATCTGGCCTTTCCGGCTCACGACGAGCAGGGGCTGCGCGGGCTAGCTGGGGCGGTGCGGTCGGGCGCGATCGCCGGTCTGAACATCACCGCTCCCTACAAGGCCACAGCCTTTGACGCCGCCGACGGCCATGACCTGGCGGCGACAGCGTCGAGATCGGTCAATCTGCTCGTTCGCGATCAAGCCGGCCTATTGGGCCGGTCGACCGATGGCGACGGGGTGCTGGCGGCCCTGCGGGAAAATGCGCCGGAGTTCGATGTGCCGGATGCAAGGGTGTTGATCCTGGGCGCCGGGGGGGCTGCGGCGGCGGCGATCCCGGCCCTGATCCAAGCCGGCGTCGCCTCGATTCGGCTGCTGAACAGGACGCAGGCGCGAGCCGATGATCTGGCGGCTCGTTTCGGGACAAGGGTGACGGCGCCCGGCGACGGCGAGGATCTTTCGGATGTGACTTTGATCATCAACGCCGCCGCCGGCCAGGCTGAGCTTTTCGACTTCGGCCGTGCACCCGGCCTTCGCGCGGCGCTGGACATGACCTATCGGCCGATCCTCACCGATTTTCTGAAGGCGGCGCAGGCCGCCGGAGCGGCCCCGGTGGATGGCTTGGCCATGTTGATTGGCCAGGCGCGACCGTCGTTCGAGGCGATTTTCGGCGTAAGCGCGCCCGAACCCTCGGAGGTCGACGCAAGGAGGATCTGCCTCGTCTCTCTGGACGCGCGGCCATGAGGCAGATCGGCCTGACCGGTTCCATCGGCATGGGGAAATCGACGGCGCTGAAGATGTTCGCCGAGGCGGGCGCCGCGACCTGGGACGCCGATAGGGCGGTGCACGAACTCTATCGGGCGGGAGAAAAGGGGGCAGAGGCGGTGCGCGCGCTGTTTCCGGCAGCGGTGGGGACCGGCGGCGTCGATCGCGCAGTGCTTGCGGCCTGGTTGGCGGGAGCGCCGGGACGACTGGCTCGGCTTGAGGCGGCGGTGCATCCACTGGTCGCGGATCACCGCCGGGCGGCCATTGAGCGCAGCAGGGACGAAGGCGCGGCTCTGATGGTGCTCGATATTCCCCTGCTGTTTGAAACACGCGGCGAGGCGGCGGTTGATGCGGTGGTGGTGGTCACTGCGGCGCCCGAGATCCAGGCCGAGCGAGTGCTGGCCCGGGCCGGCATGACGCCGGAGAAGCTGGCCATGATCCTGTCTCGGCAGACGCCGGACGCCGACAAGCGCGGCCGCGCTGACTATGTCATCGACACCGGCCGGGGCCTGAACTTCGCTCGCGCCGAGATCGGCCGAGTTGTGGAAGAATTGTCGAAACCGGGTTGGCGGCGGATTCCAAAAGGCATCGAAACGGGCCAATAAGGGCGTATGGCTCGCGAGATCGTTCTGGATACTGAAACCACTGGCTTTGACCCGATGACCGGCGATCGCTTGATCGAGGTCGGCTGTATCGAGATCGATGACCTGTTGCCGACGGGTCGGACCTTCCATGCGTTCGTCAATCCGGAGCGATCGATCCCGGCCGAGGCCATCCGCGTCCACGGCATCACCGACGACAGGGTCGCCGCCGCCCCGAAATTCTCGGAGATGTGCGAGGAGTTGCTCGACTTCATCGCCGACGCCCCCGTGATCGCCCACAACGCCGCCTTTGACCGGGCGTTCATCAACTGGGAGCTTGGCGCCTGCGGCCGGATCGAGCTGCACGAGAGCCGCTGGATCGATACTCTGCAACTGGCCCAGGGGCGGTTTCCCGGCATGGCCAATTCGCTGGACGCCCTGTGCAAGCGGTTCAAGATCTCGCTGGTCGAGCGCACCCTGCATGGCGCCCTGATCGACGCGCGCCTGCTGGCCGGGGTCTATCTTGAGCTGAAGGGCGGTAAAGAGCGGGTACTCGACCTGACCGCCGCGCGAAGCCCGCTGACGGCGGCGGCCGCCGAGGCCGCCGCCCATGGCGCCCGGCCCCGCCCGCTAGGCTCGCGGGTCACCGGAGTCGAGGCCGAGGCGCATCGCGCCTTTCTGAACGCTAAGCTGAAGGACCACTCCCTGTGGGAGGCCTACGGTCTGGCGGCGGTCTAAGGACGCCACCCGGACGGTGGCGTTTCAGCAGCTCAGGCCTGTCCGACCGGAGGCTGGCCGGCGCCCTGCTGTTGGCGGGCGGCGTAGATGGCTGCGAAGTCGAGCGGATCGACCATGAACGGCGGATAAAAGCCGCCCTGCATGGTGGCGTCGGCAATGATCTGACGCGCGAAGGGGAAGAGGAAGCGCGGACACTCGATCAGCAGCATCTTCTCCAGATCGGCCTCGGGGACATTACCGATCTGGAACAGACCGCCATAGACCAGTTCGATCTGGAACACGGCGGTGTCTGCCGTGCTGGCCTTGACGGTCAGGCGAAGGTCGACCTCGAACAGTCCGTCGGCGCGACCCTTGGCGTTCATTTCCACGCCCATGTCAATGGCTGGCTTGGCCTCGATGCGCAGACTCTCGGGCGCGCGCGGGTTCTCAAACGACAGGTCGCGCACGAATTGTGCGAGAACCCGAAAAAAGGGGCCGGTCGGGGCGGGCTGGTCGGCCGGGGCGGTGTCGATCGGAAGGTCGGTCATGAGAAATGAGTCGCGGGTGAGGGGAACGGGGCAGCCGGCCGACGGACGGCGAGGAGCGCTGCTAGCATCCGTGACCCGTGGTCGCAATCTCGCCGCGTTCGGGGCCCGGCGGCGGCCTTCGCCTTGCGCCCGCCGAAATGCCCCCCTAATCCCTGTTCCCGCACCGTTCAGGAAAGCGCCCCGTGCCTCAAGAAGCCATGATTGTCATCTTCGCGGTGATCGCCGCCGTCGTGCTGTTCCAGCTGTACAATGTGCTGGGCAAGAAGGTCGGCCGCCAACCTGAGGACAACGCCAAGAAGTATGAGGCCGAACTGGCCGCCAAAGGCCAGACCGCTCAGGGCGTCCCGACGACGCCTTCCCCGGCTCAGCCATCGCTGCCGCCCGAGGTCGTCCAGGGCGTGGCCGCGCTCAAGGCGCGCGATCCGGCCTTCGAAGTCGGCCGCTTCCTGCTTGGCGCGCGCCAGGCCTATGAGACCATCGTGCGCGCATATGCCTCGGGCGATCGGGCGGCGTTGAAGCCGCTCCTCGCCGAGCCTGTCCTGGCTTCGTTCGAAACCGGCATCGCCGCACGCGAGACCCGCGCCGACGCCGAGAGCGTGGAATTCGTCCAGCCCCCCCGCGCCGATCTTGAAGACGTGGCGGTGGAGGGCGACCGCGCCCGGGCCAAGGTGCGCTTTCTGGCCGAACTGACCAGCCGCTTCAAACCGGCCGACGGCGAGGAAACCACCGAGGCGCGGCGCACCGCCGAGCACTGGACGTTCGAGCGGCCCATCGGCGGCGCCGACCCCAACTGGGTGCTGACCCGCGTCGAGGCGGCCAGCGCGTGACGCCGCGCCGCGTCGGGGCCAGACTTGCTCTCGCCCTGTTCGCGACGGCCTGGCTGGCGGCCTGCGCCAGCGCCCCGGCGCCCGCGCCGGGCCCGGGGGGTCCTGCGACCGACACCGGCGGCCAGCCCTACGACCCAGCGCCGGCCGGCCCCGGTCCCGAGCCCTATTATCCGCCCGCCGGGCCTGGGCAGGCGGTCTCCGACCTGCCCGGTTGGGCCCAGGAAGACCACGCGGCCGCCTTCGACGCCTATGTCGTTTCCTGCCACGTCCGGCGCGACCAGACGGCCCGCGCCGTCTGCGACCGCGCCCGTCGGATCGCCGACCATGGCCGCCCCGATCCGGGGCGCGCCCGGGCTTTCTTCGAGGCCAATTTCACCGTCGAGCCGATCTCGGCCCAAGGGCTGCTGACCGCCTATTTCGCCCCCGAATACGCCGCGCGCCGCGCGCCATCGGCCGAGTTCGACGCCCCGATCCTGGGCGTGCCCGATGACCTGGCCCGGCGGCCGGGAGCGGATGGACGTCCCGCCTATCGGCGTCTGACGCCCGACGGCGGCTTCGCGACCTACCCAGACCGGGCGGCCATCGACCGGGGCGAGGCGCCCGCGCCCGTGCTGGGCTGGATGCGCGCCGAAGACCTCTTCTTCCTTCAGATCCAGGGGTCGGGGTATCTGACCTTTGAGGACGGCGGCCAGGCCCGCGCCGCCTACGCCGCCGACAATGGCCATGCTTTCGTGGGTATCGCCCGGCCGATGGCGGAGCGCGGCCTGCTCCCGCGCGACGGGACCTCGGGTTCGGCCATCGCGGGATGGCTGGCGCGGAACCGGGGCGAGCGGGCGCGCGAGATCATGGCGCTGAACCCACGCTACATCTTCTTCTCGATCAACGCCGACGACGCGGGCCATCCGGCGGGGGCTGCGGGCGTACCCCTGACGCCCGGCCGATCGGTGGCGGTCGATCCGGCGCACTGGCACTATGGCCAGCCGGCCTGGATCGTGGCCGACGGCGGCAACCTGATCGGCGCGCGGCGCGGCTATCAGGGCCTCGTCATGGCGCTGGACACCGGCAGCGCCATCCGCGGCCCGGCCCGCGCCGACTATTACATGGGCCGGGGCGCCGCGGCGGGTGACGAGGCGGGCACGGTGCGCCACCCCTTGCGGATGTGGCGACTGGTCCCGCGTCCCTCATCGGTCTACTCGCCCGGTAGGCGCGCGAAGCGAGCGGATAAGGGCGTGATTTCCCCCGCTGGGTGAAACTCGAACCCTATGGTGAAGACGACGTTAACCTTTCCGTTCAGGTTCAACGGAGGCTGTCGTCGTGAAACGACCCATCATCTTGGCTTTCACCGGCGTCGCGAGCGGCGCGGCGGCGCTGGCCCTCGCGGCTCTTCCCGCCCAGGCCGACGGCTACGCGCGGGGCCAGATCGGCGCGCCCCAGGTTCGCCAGCAGACACGGGTCCATCACGCGCCTGCACCGCGTGCGCAGATCACGGCGCATCGCTATAACGCCGGCTCGGGCATCCGCGGGGGCTATGGTTATGGCCGCGGCGGCGCCAATCATGGTCATGTGACCGGCTACAGCCACGGCTACACTGGCGTCGGCTATCCGCTCGCTCAGGTTCAGAGCCACACCGTGGTCGAGCGGGCGCACAGCTATTCAGGCGGCCAGTATCACGGCGGCTCGGGCTACTATGGTCATGGCTACGACCAGGGCGGGGCTGCCTGGGGGCGGCCGGCCGACCAAAGCGGCTACTGGGACTACCGTTACCGGTCTTCGACTGACGGGGTGCGTCAAGGCTTGGGTCGTTATGGCGGCCACGCCACGGCCTATTACGGCGGTCGCGGCGGCGGCTATGGCGACGGCTACCGCTATACCTATGACTACGGCGATCGCGGCGGTCGTTATGGCTACAGTGAAGAACGCTCTTACAGCGACTACGGCTATGGAGGCGCCCGCCAGGCTTACGAGGGCCGCGAGTATCGTCGCGAAGATCGGCGCTGGGACGACCGTCGCGACGACTATAGGCAGTGGGATGACCGCCAGGGCCGCTGGAGCCAGCACCAAGGCCAGGACGGCCGGCGCTGGGAATGCAACTGCCGCGAGACCTGGTGAGCCGGTCAGGCGGGGGTCTTGGCTCCCGCCAGCTCGGCGATGATGGCGCGGGCCGCCGCACCGGGGTCGGCGGCGGCGACAATGGGGCGGGCGACCACGATGTGGCTGGCCCCGGACCGGATGGCCTCGGCGGGGGTCGCCACACGGTGCTGATCGCCGCGCTCTGCCCCCACAGGCCGCACTCCTGGGGTCACCACCATGAAGTCGGGACGACCGGCTCGAAGGGCCAGGGCGCGCGCGCGCGCGGCCTCGAGCGGGCTGGAGACGACGCCGTCGACCCCGGCGTCCAGCGCCTGACGCACCCGGCGTTCGACCAGCTTTGACGCGGCTTCGGAGTAGCCGATCTCGACCAGATGGGCGTCCGAGAGGCTCGTAAGGACGGTGACGGCCAGGATAGCGGTCGGATACCGACCTCGCCCTCGAACCGCCGCCGTCATGACCTGGGGCTCGGCGTGGACGGTCAGCCAGTCACAGCCGCCCTCGGCCACTGACGCGGCGGCGCCCTCCACCTGGGCCCCGATGTCGTGGAGCTTCCAGTCCTGAAACACCTGGCAGCCCCGCTCGCGCAGGCGGTGGGCCAGGGCCACGCCACCCGGTCGGGCCAACAGCGTCAGTCCCACCTTCCAGGCTGAAACCACGCCAGCGAGCCGGTCGGTCAGGGCTTCAGCCGCCTCGATGGACGGCAGGTCCAGTCCCACGATCAGGCGAGGGTCGGTGATGGTTTCAGTCATCGACGATGATCCACCGGCGGGCTAAGCAGAGCCACAAGAATGCACGCACGCGGGGGTGCGGTCGCGCCGGGGGTCCAGATGAACGCCGTCGACCTAGGGGTCAACCTGTTCGTGGCGCTGTTCGCCCTGATCGACCCCATCGGCAACATCCCGATCTTCGCCGCCGCAACCGCCGGAGCCACGGGCGCCCAGCGGCGCGGGGTCAGCGCGCTCCTGTGCCTGTTCGTCGTGGTGTTCCTCAGCTTTTTCTTCTTCACCGGCCTGGCGCTGCTGGAGTTCTTCGGCATCTCCCTTGCGGCATTCCGCATCGCCGGCGGCATCCTGCTGCTGCTGCTCGGCCTCGACATGGCGCGAGAAAATTTCCTCGAGAGCTTTGCCGACCCCGAGGCCCTGAAAGACGCCGCCGACGTGCGCGGTTATGCTCGACGACGTTTCCAGAGGCTGGTGGTGCCGTTCGCCATGCCTCTGATGATCGGGCCAGGCGCCATCTCGACCATCATAATCCAGGCGGGCGAAGCCCAGACGATCGGTCCTTCCGGCGTCATGGCGGGCATGGCGGCCATCGTCGCGGCGGGGGTGGTCTGTTTCGTGGTCTTCGCCCTGACCGGGCCGATCCATCGCGTTCTGGGCGAAGTGGGCATGGCCATCGTGGTCCGGGTCCTGGGACTGATCCTGTGCGCCCTGGCTATCCAGTTCATTCTGGCCGGGCTGGCCGATGCCATACCGGGCATGTTCTCCGGCGCGGTGATCACCCCCTATCCCTCGGGGGGCTCATGACGGCGCGGGCGGAGGTCGAGGCCTGCCTGGCGAGCTGGCCGCCGGTGGAGCGCGAGATGGCGGAGCGGCTGCGCCGCATCGTCATGAGCCTGCGCCCTGGCGTGGCGGAATCGGTCAAGTGGAACGGGCCCAGTTTCGAATACGCCGGCGATCATCGGATCACCCTTGGTCGCGATCGCAAGGGCGGCGTCCGGACGGTGCTGCACTGGGGGGCGCGGGGCAAGGCGTCGCGCGACCTGCGGCCCCTCGACCAGACCGCACTGGCGACCTGGCCGGCGCCGGACCGCGGCGTTGTCGTCTTCACCTCCGCGGACGAAGTGGACGCGATGTCCGAAGCCTTCGCCGCCCTGGCCGGCCGCTGGCTCGACGCGACGGTCGAAGGCTAGATTCGACCCAGCCGTCGCGCCTGGTTGTGCACCATCCTCATGGCCAGGGGCTCGGGAAGGGCGCCGGAGACGGCGGCCACCGTTTTGTTGACCAGGCCCGGCACGCAGACCGCCTTGTTGGCCTCGACAGCCCGCCAGCCGACGTCGACCACGGCCTCGGCCGACATCCACATCCAGCGGGGGAAAGCGCGCGAAACATGGTCGCGCGAGCCGTTGGCGTCATGGAATTCCGTGAGGGTGTAGCCGGGGCATAGCGCCGAGACGTGGACCCCCGTGCCCTTGAGCTCCAGGTTCAGGCCTCGGCTGGCCTTGATCAGAAAGCTCTTCATGGGGCCGTAGAGGGTGTCGCCGCCGGTCGCCGGCAGAAAGCCCGCCAGAGACGCGACATTGACGATCCGACCGTAATTCCGCTCGACCATGGTCGGAGCCAGCAGGCGGCTCAGCGTCACCGGCGCCTGGAGCATCAGCCGGAGCATGGCGTCGTGGTCGGCGGAATCGAGCTGGAGAAAGCCCTGGGTGCGAGAATAGCCGGCGTTGTTGATCAGTGCGCCAACTGCGACGCCCTCAGCCAGCAGCCCCTCGGCCAGAACTTCGGCGGCGCCGGATCGGGCCAGGTCCAACGGCAGTTTCCAGACGCGCGGTGCGCCTAGGCGTCGGCATTCGGAAGCCACGAACTCCAGCTGCATTTCACGTCGAGCGGTTAGGATAAGGGACCAGCCCAGGCTGGCCAGTCTCTGAGCGAAGGCTGCGCCGATGCCGGCCGACGCGCCGGTGACCAAGGCGATGCGGGCGCCCGCGACGCTCATCCGCCGGCGGCGGCTCCGGTCACGCGCGCCGGCGGGATATCGGCCAGCGAGGCGGCGTCGTGACTCAACAGGTCGGCGATGGTGACGCGATTCAGCCGCTCAGCCGCCGCTCGGTCGGCCGCGGTAAGCACGCGGGCCACCTGGCGGGGGATGTGCTCGCCGACCGGGCAACCCTTGGCTCCCGCCGGCGGCGAGCCGAGATGGGCGCAGCCATCCACCGCCCGAAGCACCTCGTCCAGATGAATGTTTTCCGCCGACCTGAGCAGCCACGAGCCGCCGGAGGCGCCGGCGCGGGTGCCGATCAGACCGGCGCGCGCCAACATGGCGGTCACCCGACGAATCACCACCGGGTTGGTCGGCACCGACGCCGCCAGCACTCCGCTGGGCACCGCTTCGGCGGCCGAACGCGCACCCTTGTGCGCTAGGTAGGCGAGGGCGTGAGCGGCGACAGGGAAGCGTTGGCTTTCGGACATGATGCAGCAGCGAACCTAGGCGCTCGGAACGCTTTCGCCAAACCGCAGGCCAGAGACGCTCAGGTCGGCCAAACGACCTCATGACCGCCAGCATCGTGTCTTCTGCCGCCGATCAGCGCTCTTTCCACGGAGTAGCTTTCATCACGGGATGCCCCTGTGGCGGACAGGCTGTATATCTCCCTGATGCGAAACATCGCCCATCCCTCCGAGCCCTTTCCCTTGCCCCGCTGCCGCGGGGTCGAGCTGGCTCAGCAGGGGCAGTCATGAGCCCCCCGGCGTCGGCCGGCGGTCGTCCTCGACGGGCAAGTGGACGTCGCCCCGACGTGACGGCGGATGCCAACGGGCCGGGCGTTGAGGCGCGCATCGCGGCGGGCGTCCTGCTCAACGCGGCCTTGGAGCGGCGCGGCGGCATGGACGAGGTGATGGGCAAGCCCGAGATCGCCGCCCTCAGTGGTCCTGACCGCGCCTTCGCACGCGCCGTCGCCCTGGCGGCCCTCCGGCGCCTGGGCGAGGTCGACGTCATCCTCGACCGGCGTCTGGCCAAACGGCCATCGCTCGCCGTCCTGACCATTCTGCGCGTGGCTGTGGCCCAGCTCCTGGTGCTGGAAACGCCGGCCTTCGCTGTGGTTTCGACCGCGGTGCGCCAGGCCGAACGCGACGCCGGGACGCGCGCGTACAAGGGCCTGGTCAACGCCGTGCTGCGCGGGCTTGGACGCGACGGCTTCGGCATCACCGATCCCATAGCCAACCTGCCCGACTGGATCGCCGCCCGCTGGCGCGTCGCCTACGGCGAGGCGACACTGGCTGGTCTGGCTGAGGCCACACGACACGAGCCGGCCACCGACCTGACCCCGCGCGACCTCTTGACTGCCGAGGCCCTGGCCGCAGCCGTCGAGGGCGAGGTGTTGCCGGGCGGGTCGGTGCGCACGCGCAAGAAGGGCGACGTCGCCGCCTGGCCCGAATTCGAGATCGGGACCTGGTGGGTCCAGGACGCCGCTGCCGCCGTGCCAGCCCGTCTGTTGGCGCCCCGCGCGGGCCAGACGGCGCTCGACCTGTGCGCCGCGCCGGGTGGCAAGACCCTGCAGCTGGCCGGGACCGGCGCCGCCGTCACGGCCGTCGATCGCTCGGAGGCCCGGCTGAAGCGGCTGCGCGCCAATCTGACCCGCACGGGGCTGAAGGCGGAGATCATCGCGGCCCCCGCCGAGGACTGGGAGGATTTTCGGCGGTTCGACGCCGTGCTGCTGGACGCGCCCTGTAGCGCCACCGGCACCTATCGCCGCAACCCCGAGGCCCTGCGCGCGACGAGGCCCGCCGACATCGCTAAGCTGGCCGACGTCCAGCATCGGCTGCTGGATGTGGCCGCCGACAAGGTGAAACCCGGCGGGCGGCTGGTCTATTGCGTCTGCTCGCTGGAACGCGAGGAGGGAGAGACCCAGGTCATCGCCTTTTTGCGTCGCAATCCGGGGTTCAAGACGATTGCGGCGGTTCCCGACGAGGTCGGCGCGCCCCAAGACAGCCTGACGCCGGAGGGCTGGCTTCGCATCCTGCCCTCCATGCGGACGGAGCTCGGCGGGCTGGACGGTTTCTTCGTGGCCCTGATGGCGCGCGAGGACTGAGGCCCGAATCCGTCCGCCGCCTTGCCGTCGCCGCATCGTCGTCCTATCGCGGGGACGATGAGCGCGACGCCCCTGATCTGCCCCTCCATTTTGGCTTCCGACTTCGCCCGTCTGGGCGAGGAGGTGGCGGCTCTGGAAGCCGCCGGAGCCGACTGGATCCATGTCGACGTCATGGACGGACATTTCGTGCCCAATCTGACCATGGGCCCAGCGATCGTGAAGGCGATCCGGCCGCACACGTCCCTGCCTTTCGACGTGCATCTGATGGTGGCCCCGGTCGACTCGTGGCTAGAGGCCTATCGCGAGGCGGGGGCCGACATCCTGAGCGTCCATCCTGAGAGCGGACCGCACGTGCACCGGACTTTGGGCCGTATCCGCCAGCTGGGCGCCAAGGCCGGGCTGGTGCTGAATCCCGGCACGCCCCTGGCGGCGTTGGAGCCGGTGATCGACCTGGTCGATCTGGTGCTGATCATGTCCGTCAACCCGGGTTTTGGCGGTCAGGCCTTCATCGACGCCTCTCTGAGGAAGATCGCCGCCGTGCGCGCCCTGCTGGACCAGGCGGGATCGGAGGCGCGCCTTCAGGTGGACGGCGGGGTAACGGCGACGAATGCGGGCGGATGTGTCTCCGCCGGCGCCGACGCCCTGGTGGCCGGGACATCTGTGTTCAAGGGCGGCAGGGACGCCTACGCCGCCAATATCCAGGTCCTGAAGGCGGCGTGAGCGAGATCGGCTCCATCCCAGGTCTGCCCGGCGCCCCCGTCCGGACCCCCGTGCGGAGCCGTCAGAGCGGCCTACCGCCACGCCTGTGGCCCGCCGTGGCCGGTCGGCTGGCCACGCGCCAGTTCTGGATCGAGCTTTACGGCATGCCTGGCTATCGTAGGACCCTGCTGGGTGGGGTCACCGGTCTCGGCGGGGCGCCGCGCGACTTTCGTCCCGTGGACCGAGAGCAGGGCGAAGAGATCATGGGTGGCCGGTTTCTCTTGGCCGGCGCCGCCATGGAGGCCGCCGATCCCTTCGACCGGGCCAGCCCCAACCGCGCCTTCGCCCAGGCGCTGCACGGTTTCGATTGGGTGCCGGCGCTCATGAGCCAGGGCGACGCAGGCGCGCGCGAGGCGGCGCGCCTGACCCTGTTGTGGCAATCGCATTTCGCCCGGTGGTCTCCCTTCGCCTGGGACCCCGAAATCCTGGCGCGACGAGCTTATAATCTGGCGGTCGCCATGCGCCGCATCCATGCCGCGGCCGACGACACCGACCGGCCCTGGCTCCTGAGTCAACTGGCGGCCCAGGGTCGACAGCTTCTGCGACCGCCCGGCGGAGTCGCGGGGCGCGCCGAGCGGGCCGTGGCTGCGGCGGTCGTTGGTTGCGCTCTCTCCGGGCCGGCGGCGGAACGATTGAGGCGGGTCGGTTGCAAGCGCCTAGCCACGGCGCTGGAACTGACCGTGGCGGCGGACGGGTCGCACGCTTCGCGTTCCCCTGAAGCGGGGCTTGAGCTGCTGCTGGACCTGCAAACCCTGGAAGAAGCCCTGCACCAGGTCTCGGCTCCGATACCGGCGGCGGTGACGGCGGCGATCCAGCGACTGGGCCGAGCCCTCGATTTTCACCGCCTACCCGATGGCCGGTTGCCGGCTTTCAATGGCGGGGGACCGTCGGAGCCGGGTCGTGTCTCCGCGGCTGCGCCGGATCGCGCGACTCCATCGGGCCCGCCCAAAAAGCCCGTCGGCGGCTATGTCCGATTGGCCAGTCCGCTGCTGACGGTCGTCGCCGACGCCGAGTCGCCGCCGGCTGGACCCTGGTCGCGCCACGCCTGCGCGCAACCCCTGGCATTGGAGGTGCTGTGCGGGCGCGATCGACTGATTACAAACTCCGGCTGGACCCCGGAGGCCCCCGAACGTCAGGCGCTGCGCCTAACGCCTGGCGGCTCGACGCTTATGTTGGGCGATGGTTCAGTGAAAGAACCTCTGTCGGGCTGGGCAGGTGATCTGCTGGATGCCCGGCTTGACGGGCCCGAGCTGGATGTCTCGTATGAGCGCCGTGACGGGGAAGGAGCAGTGTGGCTAGACATCCAGCACGACGGCTGGAAGCCGGCCTACGGTCTGCTTCACCAGCGTCGCCTCTACCTCGATCAGAGGTTAGACGAGCTCCGGGCCGAAGAGAGGCTGTGGCCCGCGCCGGGTCACGTCGCGGAACGGCCGATCGCGGCGCCCTGGACCGTGCGTTTCCATCTGGAGCCAGGGGTGTCGGCGGAGCTGTCGGGCGACCGTCGCGGCGTCTTGCTGCGGGGGCGCTCCGGGCGGGGCTGGTGGTTTCGCACCGACGGGCCCGACCTGGCCATCGACGCCGCCGTCCATGTCGAACGCGGCGCGGTTCGGCGTGGCAAGCAGATCGTGGTGCGCGGCTCGGCCCGTACTGACGCCGAGACCAAGGTCCGGTGGAAACTCAATCCCGCAGGCGCCACCGGGGATTCCGACTGAAGGCGCACCTTTCTCCCCAGCGCGCGGTCTCGCCGGGCGGCTCCCGGCCGAGACAATGGCTGAAGACCCGCCGAAAGGAAGGCACGCCACCCTAGCCAACGGACCGGACGGCGCGCCGAAGGATTTCGCCCAGGAGGCCTCGCGGCGGCCCTCTAAGTTGTCTCAGGTCACGCGATAGCAGGCCATGCGCCTCCCGGGTGCTGAGGCTTGCTTTCTGGGCTTTCGCCTGGGGCCCCAAGCCGCTAGGGACTGCGAGACGGCCCCGTAGCTCAGCTGCATAGAGCAAGGCTTTCCTAAAGCCGAGGTCGCAGGTTGGAGTCCTGCCGGGGTCGCCAGCCCATCGCCCTCCTGACGTCAGACAATCTCGTCGGGATGCGTCTGGGTTCCAGCGGGAGGCGCCTCGGTTTCCTGATAGGCATCATCCACTTCTCGGATGTTCAGGATCGCCTCGCCCTGGCGCATCCGGGTTACGGCGGCGTCGCCCGCCTGGACGTCGGTCTTCGACGGCACGCGGATCTCGCGAGGCTCTTCGCCCTCAGCGCCCACGGTCACGGCGTAGATGCGCATGGCTTCAGTTCCCGAATCCACCGGCGCCGCCAGCACCGGCCGCGCCCTCGCCGCCCGTCGAGTGCTTGGGAGTGTCGCGGGCAACGCCGGCCTGGCCCCCCTGATCGGGACGCTGAACGCCGGCCGCCTCGGGACGCCCTTTGTCACTGGAGCCGGGCTCGGTCGGCGCGTCCGGTGTGCTTGCGATGGGCGCGGCGGCATGGGGGGTCTGGGTGGTCATGGTGTCCTCCGGTTACTGGCGTCCAACCAACCGCATCGCTTCAGGGATGTTCCCGTCTGATCGCGCGCACCCTTACATTGGGCGTCTTCGACGGGGCTGTGACGCGGAGGAAACCTCAGCCGGCCGGCCGGGCCGCGCGGCTTCCCTTTCGCGAACCTCGGCGCAGGCTTGACGTGTTATGATGTAACAGAGAGAAGGCCGGGGTTCTCCTTGCATCAAGGTTTCCCTGTATGTCCATTCGCCCCGCCCTGTTCGTCTTCGCCAGCGTTTCGGCGCTCGCCATCGCCCACGGCGCGGCGGCCCAGGAAGAGCCGGCGACGCGGCTGGACGAGATCGTGGTCACGGCCGATCCGCTGGGCCGTCGCGGGAATGAGGTCATCTCCAACGTCACCGTTCTCCGCGGCGATGCTCTGGTGCATCGGCGGCAGTCGACCTTGGGCGAGACGCTGTCGGGGACGCCAGGGGTGAGTTCCGACACCTTCGGCGGCGGCGCCAGCCGGCCGGTGATCCGGGGCCAAACCTCGCCGCGCGTGCGGGTGCTCAGCGACGGCGCCGGCGTGATCGACGCTTCGGAGGTTTCCCCCGATCACAATGTCACCGGCGAGCCGCTGCTGCTGGACGGCATCGAGATCCTGCGTGGACCCAGCGCTCTGATCTATGGCGGCGGCGCGATCGGCGGCGCGGTCAATCTGCTCGACAGCAAGGTGCCGTCACGCCTGCCCGCCGAAGGCATCGAGTGGGTCGGCGAGGCGCGGCTGGGCACGGCCGACCGCGAGCGCGCCGGCGTGTTCGGCGCCACCCTGGGCGTGGGCGGCGGCTTCGCGCTCAGGTTGGAGGGCGCGCTTCGCCGGACAGACGACTACCGCGTGCCCTTCTACACCCCGCCACATGGCGATCACGACGACCATGATCATGATGACGACCACGACGACGATCATGATCATGATCATGACACCTATGACCACGAAGAGGGCTTCGACCGGGTCGAGGGCAGCTTCAACGACACCCGCACCCTGACGGCCGGCCTGTCCTGGATCGGCTCGCGGGGCCATATCGGCGCCGCCTTCACCGAGCAGCGCAGCGAGTACGGCCTGCCGGGCCACAGCCACGCCTATCACGACTGCCACCCGCACGGGACGCATCTGCACTGCGGCG
>CAZITK010000001.1:12318-19695 GCA_964542145.1 uncultured Brevundimonas sp. | reverse complement strand
ATCGAGCGCGCCCGGCTGCGCGCTGGCTGGACGGACTACACCCACTCGGAACTGGAAGACGGCGAGGTCGCCACAACCTTCAACAACGAAGGCTTTGACGGCCGTGTCGAGCTCACCCACGCTCCTGTCGCCGGCTGGCGCGGGGTGTTCGGCGGCCAGCTGTCGCGCAGTGACTTCGAGGCGATCGGGACCGAGGCCTTCCTGCCCGCCACCCGCACCGACAACCGCGCGCTGTTCCTGATCGAGGAGCAGCGCTTCGGCGACCTGCGTCTTGAAGGCGCCATTCGTCAGGAGTGGCAGGAGACCAAGGGCTTCCTGGTCGGCGAGGTGCGGCACCGGCCGTTTTCCATCTCGGGGTCGGCCGCCTTCGATCTGGCGCCGGGCTGGGTGGTGCAGGGGGTGCTGGGCCGCTCGGAGCGCGCGCCTACGGCGCAGGAGCTGTTCGCGGACGGCGTCCACCTGGCCACCAACACATTCGAAATCGGCACGTCGACCCTGTCAGAGGAGGCGGTCACTTCTTTCGAGGTCACCCTGAGGAAGGCCGACGGTCCCACCACCGTGTCGGTCGGCGCATATCGGTACGATTATGACGGCTACATTTTCGCCAACACCCTGGACCGGTTCGAGGACTTCCGCCTGATTCGCTACGACCAGGCCGATGCGGCGTTCATCGGTATCGAGGCCGAGATGCGCCACGAATTCAGCGACCGCTTCGCCCTGACCGGATTCGCCGACGCGGTGCGCGCGGATCTAGAATCCGGTGAGGCCCTGCCGCGCATCCCGGCCGGCCGCCTGGGAGCCCGCGGCGAGTTTCACGAGGGGCCGTGGTCGGGCGATCTAGAATATGTTCGGGTGTTCGAGCAGGATCACATCGCCGAATTCGAGGCCGAGACGCCTGGCCATCACCAGGTCAACGCCACCGTGGCCTATGACTTCGACCTCGGTCCGACGCGCGTCCAGGCTTATGTGCGTGGCTCGAACCTGATGGACCAGACGGTGCTGAATCACGCCAGCTTCCTGGCCCAAACGGTTCCTCTGCGTGGCCGCAATTTCGTGCTGGGCGTACGCGCGCGGTTCTGACCGAGGAAGCGCGGGCCGAGCCTGAAAGGACCAATCGGCCCACCGCCCCTCGATCCGGTCCGCGAATCCGACCGAGGCTCCGTCTCGCCGCGGTTTGCGGGTCGCCAGGCGGAGCTCGGGACGTCTATGGTCACGGGCCGCCAGGGGGCCATGATGCCGCAGAACCAGGATCTGATCGTCGTCTCGTCAGGCGGGTCAACCGCTGAAGCGGCGAATTTCGCCGAGGCGCACGAGCGGGTCATGGCCATGCGTGACCTTCAGTTCCAGATGGCCGTGGTCGAGCGACCCAGGCCCCCCGGCTGGTTGGAGCCGCTGCACAGGATGCTGTCGGACATCGGGCCGCTGATCCAATGGGTGTTCTGGATCGCATTAGCGGCGCTGGCATTGACAATCGCCTGGCTGATCGCCCGCGAACTGGCCCGGGTCAGGCGTCAGCCCCGCGCCGAGGGCCGCACCCTCGTCGATGACGATTGGCGGCCTGCAGAACACGCGGCGCGCGCGTTGCTGTCGGACGCCGACAACCTCGCGGCCCAAGGCCGCTTCGCCGAAGCCGCCCACCTGATCCTGTTGCGCAGCATCGACGACATCAAGACGCGTCGCCCGGATGTGATCCGGCCCGCCTGGACCACGCGCGACATCCGCGATCTCGCGGCCCTGCCGGTCTCGGCGCGGCCAGCGTTCGCACGTATCGCCGAAGTGGTGGAGACCAGCCTGTTCGGCGGCCGTCCCGTAGATAGCGCCGCCTTTCAGGCCTGTCGCGGCGACTATGAGGCCTTTGCTCTGCCGAGGAGCTGGAGCCGTTGAGCGCCCCGACGACCCGCGTCCCATCGGAAACGGCCTCTGATGAACGCGCCGGCCCATTTCGTCCGGGCGTGGTGATCGGCCTCGTCTTCGTCGCCGTCTTCGCCTTGTCGGCCATGGGGGTGCTGATCGCCTATGCGCCCGATCTCCGCGACGGCGACGATGGCCAGTCTCACGCTCTGTCGAAGTCGGCGGTGGGCTATGCCGGGGTGGTCCGGCTGCTCGGCGCCCTCGATCGGCCGCCGCTGCTGGCGCGAGGGTCCGGCGGCGTCGATCCTGCGAGCCTCACCATCGTTACCCCGGTTTTCGGCGTGGATCGCGATCCGATCCACGACATCGCCTGGGATGAACGCACCGTCCTCTATGTGCTGCCCAAATGGCAGACGGCGCCCGATAATGGCCGGCCCGGCTGGGTGCGTCAGGGCGGACGTATCGATCCCCAGTTGGCGCTCCGTCTGCTACCGGCGGCGCAACACAGGCCCTACGCCAACGCACGGGACGGTCCGAAATTTCGGCTTGACCCGCCAATGGCCTCGACCCTGACGATGCGCGAGGTTTCAGGGCCCTTCCGCCCCGCCCTGAAGATCGGCGGCGGGCAGCTGCTGGGCAGGACAGACCGGCCGATCGACCATATGCGAGTGCTATCTGGTGAGGGCTGGGTCCCCGTTGTCACCGACCAAGCCGGCCGCGGGCTGGTGGTGGTTCACGAGAATACCGGCGCCTATGTCCTGGCGGAGCCTGACCTCCTTAACACACAGGGCATGGCTGATCCCGGCCGGGCCCGCGCCGCCGTGGCCATGCTGACCATGCTCGCCGGAGACGGGCGGCTGATCTTCGACCTGACCGCCGCCGGGTTCAGCCGCCCGCGCAGCGCGCTTCGCATGCTGCTGGAGCCGCCTCTTCTGGGGTTCACGGTCTGTCTCTTCGCCGCCTTCCTGCTGGTCGGCTGGGGCGCCCTGGTGCGGTTCGGGCCGCATCGCCGCGCCGACCGCGCCGTGGCGCTGGGCAAACAGGCCCTGGCCGACAACACTGCGGCCCTGATCGCGCTGGCCGGCAAGGAGCATCGGCTGGCCGGTCCCTACGCCCGGCTGGTGCGCGCCTCGGCGCTCAAGGTCGCCGCCGCCCCCTCGGGCCTGACCGAGGCGCGCCAGACCGCGCTGCTGGACCGTCTCGCCGAGGCGGGCGGGTCGGATCAGCGATGGGCCGCCCTCAACGCCCAGGCCCTGGGCGCGCGCACGCCGCGCGACCTGATGGCCCTGGCCCGCACCCTCAAGGATTGGAAGACCGCCGTGACCAAGGGACGCCCATGATGCAGCCAGCCGATGTCGGAGCCCTCGCCGACCGTTTCCGCGCCGAGATCGCCAAGGCGGTGATCGGCCAGGCGGAATCCGTCGATCTGATGCTGACCGCCTTGTTCGCCGGCGGCCATGTGCTGCTGGAAGGCCCGCCGGGGGTGGCCAAGACCCTCCTGGCCCAGAGCTTCGCCGCCACCCTTGGGGTCCGGTTCGGCCGTATCCAGTTCACCCCGGACCTGATGCCGGGCGACATCCTGGGATCGAACATCTTCAACTTCCAGACTTCCAGCTTCAGCCTGACGCACGGGCCGATCTTCTGCGACGTCCTGCTGGCGGACGAGATCAACCGCACCCCGCCCAAGACCCAGGCGGCGCTGCTGGAAGCCATGCAGGAGCGGTCGGTGACGATCGACGGCGAGACCCACGCCCTGTCCAGCCGTTTCACCGTCATCGCCACCCAGAACCCGATCGAGCAGCAGGGCGTCTATCCCCTGCCCGAGGCCCAGCTGGACCGTTTCCTGTTCAAACATGTCCTGGCCTATCCCTCGCGCGAGGATGAGCTTGAGGTGGTTCGCGCCCACGGTTCGCGTGTCGGCATGCCAAGCCCCGCGGCCCTGGGGGTCGAGCGGGTGGCGGACGGCGAGACCCTGGCGGCCGCCGTCGAGCGCGTGGCGCAGCTGCGCCTGTCCGACGTGGTGGCGGCCTACATCGTCGATCTGGTCCGAACGACGCGGGAAACGGCCGATCTGATGAGCGGCGCCTCGCCGCGCGCCGGGGCCACGCTGGGCGTCGCCGCCCGCGCCCGCGCCGCCCTCGACGGCCGCGATTATGTCATCCCCGACGACGTCAAGGCCCTGGCCCTGCCTGCGCTGCGCCACCGGGTGGTTCTGTCGCCCGCCGCCGAGATCGCGGGCCGTCGCGCCGACGAGGTGGTCGAGGCCCTGATCCGTCAGGTCGCCGTGCCGCGATGATCGATCGATGAAGCGTCCCCGCCGGCCAAAGCGCGCCGCCGCCTCGGTGCTGGTCTATCCGACTCGCGCCCTGGTGATGCTGGCCCTCGCCGGAGCGCCGGTCGCCCTGGTCGCGGGACTGGTCTCGACGCCCTTGTGGACCGTGGGCGTGGCGTGGTTGGCGGCCCTGGCGGGGGCGGCCGTGCTGGACGCCCTGCTGTCGCCGCCGGCCTCCAAGGTGCGGATGACCCTTCAGGCGCCCGACTATCTGGCCGTGGCCCGGCCCGGCGAGGCGGGGCTCGTCGTCGAGGCCGAGGGCGGTGTGCGGCTGCGGGGGCTGGAGGCGGCGCTGGACGTCGACGGACCGGCCGGGCTGGTGCGTATCTCCGGCGCGGCGGCGGAGGGACAGGCGCGGTTCGTCCTGATCCCGCCCCGGCGCGGCCTGGTTCGCTTCGTGGCCGGCTGGGCGCGCTGGCGCGGGCCGCTGGGTCTGGCCTGGCGCCAGCTGCGCCGCGACCAGTCCGAGGAGATCGCCGTCGGGGCGGACATTCGGCGCATCGAAAACGAGGCCGTGCGGATGTTCTCACGCGACGCCGAGTTCGGGTCGAAGGTTCAGCGCGACGTCGGCGAGGGGGCCGAGTTCCATGCCCTGCAGGAGTTCCGCGCCGGCATGGATCGCCGCACCATCGACTGGAAACAATCAGCCCGCCACGCCCACCTTCTGGCCAAGGAGTTCCGCACCGAGCGCAATCATCAGGTGGTCATGGCGCTGGACTGCGGCCGGGTGATGAGCGAGCCGGTCGGCGGCGCGCCGCGCATCGACCGCGCCATCCACAGCGCCCTGCTGCTGGCCTATGTCTGTCTGCGGAGCGGCGACCGGGCGGGGCTCTACGCCTTTGACGACCGGCCGCGCCTGTCGACCGGCGCGCTGAGCGGCCTCGGCGCCTTTCCGGTGCTGCACCGTCAGGCGGCGCGCGTCGACTACGGCGCGGAAGAAACCAACTACGCCCTTGGCCTGACCACCCTGGCGGCCAGTCTCCGGCGGCGCTCGCTGATCGTCATCTTCACCGAGTTCGCCGACACCACCTCGGCAGAATTGATGATCGAGAGCGTCGGCCGCGCGCTGAGAACCCACCTGATCCTGTTCGTGGTCATGCGCGACGAGGAGCTGGAGACCCTGGCGGGTGCCGATCCCGCCGGTCCGGAAGACATCGCCCGCGCCGTGGTCGCGGCCGGCCTGATGCGCGAGCGGGAGCTTGTCCTGACCCGGCTGCGGCGCCTGGGCGCCCACATCGTCGAAGCCTCCGCCGACCAGATGGGCCCGGCGGCGCTCAACGCCTATCTCGATCTCAAGCGGAGGGACCTGCTGTGACCGACGCCCCGGTGCTCAAGAGCCATCGCTTTCGCCGCGAGCGCGAGGCCCAGTGGAAGCGGCTGGACGCCATCGTCGCCAAGGCCGAGAAGCGCTCGCTCAAGGCGCTGAGCGATCAGGAGATCCTGGACCTGCCGGTGCTATACCGCGCCGCCCTGTCGTCGCTGTCGGTGGCCCGAGCGACCTCGCTGGACGCCGGGCTGATCGCCTATCTCGAGAGCCTGTCGGCCCGGGCCTATTTCTTCGTCTACGGCGCCCGAACGACGCCGACGCGCCAGGTCGCCGAGTTCTTCCGTGAGTCCTGGCCACGCGCGGTGCGCGATCTGTGGCGCGAGACTCTCGTGACGACAGGGCTGATGGCGCTCGGCATGGTGACGGCGCTGTGGCTGGTGGGTCAGGACCCGGACTGGTTCTACGCCTTCGTCGACCCGGGCCTTGCGTCCGGCCGCGACCCCTCCGCCAGCGCCGAAGCTCTGCGGGAAACCCTCTATGACAATGAGGGAATGTCGGGGCTGTCGGCCTTCGCCGCCTTTCTGTTCACCCACAACGCGCAGGTGGCGCTGGTCGCCTTTGCCCTGGGGTTCGCCTTCGGCGCGCCGACCATCGTGGTCATTCTGATGAACGGAGCCATGCTGGGCGCCATGATCGCCGTCTTCGCCGGTCAGGGCTTGGGCTATGAGTTCGTGGGCTGGCTGGCCATCCACGGCGTGACCGAGCTGTTCGCCGTCATCCTGGCGGGGGCGGCGGGCCTGCGCATTGGCTGGGCGATGGCCTTTCCGGGCCAGCTCAGTCGTCTGGACGCCGCCGCCGCGGCCGGGCGCACCGGCAGCCTGGCTTTGGTCGGGGTCGTGATCATGCTGTTCTGCGCGGGCCTTCTGGAAGGCTTCGGCCGCCAGCTAGTCACGAGCGACATCGCTCGCTATGGCGTCGCCGCGACCACGGCGGTGATCTGGGGCCTTTATTTCTACGCGCCGCGTCCGGACGCCCCGGCCGCGCCGGTCCTGGGCAACGTCGCCGAGGTCGCGGCCCCATGATCGCCCTGGCGGGCCTGGAAAGGGTCCTGGTCACGCCAGAGGGCGTGCCGCTGCGCCTGACCATCGGCTCTGTCGGCGGTCGTTTCGCCGCCCTTCTGATCGACCTGATCATCATTATCGGGGCGGCGATCTTCATGACCATCGCCGCCCTGTCGGCGGCGGCGGGCTTGGGCGGAAGCGCGGGCGAGATGGTCCTTGTCATCTGGACCCTTGGCGTCTTCCTGCTGCGCAACGCCTATTTCCTGTTGTTCGAGATGGGACCGCGCGCGGCCACTCCCGGAAAGCGCGTAGTCGGGCTGCGTGTCGCCAGCCGCGACGGCGGCCGCCTGAAACCCCAGGCTGTGTTCACGAGGAACGCCCTGCGCGAGCTGGAACTGTTTTTGCCCCTCACGGTCATCGGTGGCGCGGTCGGGCGGGGCGTGGACGGCTGGATCTATCTGCTGGGCATCGTCTGGTGCGCGGTGTTCGTTTTTCTGCCGCTGTTCAACCGCGACAAACTGCGCGCCGGAGACATCGTGGCCGGAACCTGGGTGCTGAGGGCGCCGCGCCCGCGCTTGACCCGCGACCTGGCTGAGCCCGACATCCTCCAGAGCAGCATGGCGTTCACCGAGTCCCAGCTGGACGCCTACGGCATCCACGAGCTGCATGTGCTTGAACAGGCCCTGCGCGCGTCGGATAGGAAGACCCTGCGCGCCATCGCCGAGCGCATCCGTCGCAAGATCGGCCACGAGCTCGGCCTGGAGACGGATCGGGAATTTCTAGCCGCCTACTACCAGGCCATGCGCGGCCGTCTGGAATCAGGCCTGCTGATGGGGCGTCGCCGGCGCGACAAGCATGATCGCTGA
>CAZITK010000001.1:0-12218 GCA_964542145.1 uncultured Brevundimonas sp. | reverse complement strand
GATCAGTCGAGCACGGTCGCGATCGCATCGTGGTCATCGGCCTGAGCCGCCGCCATCCGCCAACAGCTCGCCGATCACCCCGGCCAGGGCGGTTTCGGCCGCCCTGGCGCCGGCGGATCGGTCGCCTGTGTCCTCGTCTAGATATCGTCCCCGGCTGATCTCGATCTGCAGGGCGTGGAATCCTTCGTCGGGCCGACCCCACAGTTGAGTCGCGTAGCCCCCCGCATAGGGCCGGTTCAGCCCCACCCGCCAGCCGCGCCGCTCGAACGCCGCCCGCGCCCGTCGCGTCAGCTCGGGTGAACAGCTGGACCCGTGCCGGTCGCCCAGCACCACGTCCACGCTGTCCGCCGCCCCCGAGGGCATGGAGTGCCAGTCGATCAGGATCGCGCGGGCGCTGCGCCCTCTCGCCGCCTGCATCAGCCGGGCCAGGGCGGCGTGATAGGGGGCGTGAACCGCCGCCAGCCGAGCCTTGGCCTCAGCCAGGGTCAAGGGGGTCAGCCGGATGGTCAGCCCATTCCCGGTCAGGCGGGGAATGACCCCATAACCGGCCCTGACCCTGGGACGTTGCGCCCCTTCGACCGGAGCGCCGGCAACAACGGCGGGGTCCAGGTCGTCAGGCGCGCGATTGACGTCCACATAGACGCGCGACGCCAAGCAGGCGATCAGGGGCGCCCCGTGGGCCAGTCCCGGCAGGGCCAGTCGGTCCATGTCCACGTCCTCGGCGCTGCGCAGCGCTCGCGGGTCCAGCGTTGGGTCGGCCCCGAGGTCTGGCGGCAGCATCGACCCCGAGTGGGGCGAGGCAAACACCCACGGTCCCGCGGCGACCGAAGGAGTCAGAATCTGGTGAAACGGGCTGGGGAGAACCATCGCCTTTTCATGGCCGCTTTACCGTCCCGGCGCTACGGTCCCGCTCTGAGTTGAATTGGAAGGGGCCTCGATGGCGCGTATCCTGCTGGCCGAGGACGATGAATCGATGCGGGGCTTCCTCAGCCGCGCGCTGGAGCGGGCGGGCCACGAGGTCACGGCCTGCGAGAACGGGGACGACGCCATAGACCGCGTCGATGACGGCCCTTGGGATCTGCTCTTGACCGATATCGTCATGCCCGGCGCCGATGGCATCGAGGTGGCGCGGGTTGCCGCCGCGCGTCAGCCAGGCGTGCGCATCATGTTCATCACCGGTTTCGCCGCCGTGGCCCTGACCGCCGCACAGGCCGCGCCCCAGGCCAAGGTGCTGTCCAAGCCCGTGCACCTGCGTGATCTCGTTGATGAGGTCGAGCGCATGGTCGCGGCCTGAGACAACGCGGCGTCAGCGTCCTTCCAGGCTGCCCCAGGTGCGGGCCTGGCCTGCCGTCGCCCCCCCCGTTTGAGCGCGCAGCCAGGCGAGGTTGCGCTCGGCCTGTTCGGGCGGCAGCTCGCGGCGAATGATCTGTTCGGCCTCGGACGCCTTGCCCTGCAGCCCGAGGATCAGCGCTAGGTTCAGCCTGATCTTTAGGTCGGCGCCCGGGTGGGCCACCGCGCGCCGCAGCAGGATTTCGGCTCCGGCGGGATCGCCAGCGGTGGCCTGGGCCATGGCTGCGTTGGTCAGGATGTGGGGATTGTCCGGTGACAGGGTCAGACCCGCGTTCCAGGCCGCGCGTGCTTCATCGTGGCGCGACACCTGCTGATAGGCCACGCCCAGTAACGACAGCGGGCGCCAGTCGCGGGGCGATCGGTCCCGCGCCTCTTCCAGCCGGCGGATGCCGTAGAAGGCCTGACCGCGCGCGATGTGTGACCGGCCCACCTCGAGTCGCGCCTCGAGATTGTCTGGGTGGCTGACCAGCACGGATTCGGCCGCCTCCACCGCCTTGTCGAACTGGCCAAGCTCACGCAGCGCCTCAGCCAGCTTCAGCCCGGCGCCGGCGTCCAGCGGATCAATCTCGCGCTGCCCGGCCCAAAAGGCCGAGCGAACCAGCGGATCCAGTCGATCATAGGCGGCCCGCTCCTCGGCGCTTGCCGCGCGCGACGCGCTCGAGTGCGGCTGGGCTGCGGGCGTGGCGGGCGCTGCAGCCTGGTCAGCGGCCCGACGACTTCCCCACAGCTGAGCTTCGGCCGGGGCGGCGGACAGCGCGCCAAGCAGAGCGGCGGTTGCGACAAGGACGAGGGTGCGCGACATGGAGAGGTCCATCGGGGCCGGGGCGATGCCCTATCATCTCCGCCCGCCGTCAACGATGGGTTAACCAAGCCGGAGCCTCCGCCATGGCCGACCGCCTGATCGCGCCCGACGCCGCCGACCGCCCCCTGCCGCTGATCCTCGTGCCAAAGGACGGACCCATACCAGGCGGGAAAGCCGGGGTCGCTTGGGCCAGGGCGCATGAATTCACCGGCGTGGCCGGCCAGCTTCTGGTCGTGCCCGGCTCCGACGGCGCGCCGAAACAGGTCCTGTTCGGCCTAGGCGAGGCATTCGATCCGATGACAGCGCGCGGCCTGGCCGCGCGCCTGCCGGGCGGCGACTACGCGCTTCAAGGCGCCTCGGAGGCCGACGCCGCGACGGCGGGCCTGGCCTTCGCCCTGGGAGCCTACCGGTTCGATCGTTACAAGCGCGGTCCCGACAAGCGCCCGACTCGGCTGGTGGTCGAAGACGCCGAAGTCCGCGAAGAGGCCCTGCGCATCGCCGCCGCCGCCGCCCTGGCGCGCGAGATGGTCGATGCCCCCGCCGCCGACATGGGGCCGCTTCAGATCGAGACCATCGCCCGCGAGATCGCTGAAGCGCATGGCGCAACCCTGACCGTGACCACCGGGGATGAGCTGCTGGAGGCGAACTATCCAGCCATCCACGCCGTCGGCCGCGCCGCCGCGCCGCAGCGCGCGCCGCGGCTGATCGAGATGGGATGGAACCTGGACCGAACCGAGCGGCCTCTGGTCGCCCTGATCGGCAAGGGTGTGGTGTTCGACACCGGCGGCCTGAACCTCAAGGGCGACTCTGGCATGCGCCACATGAAGAAGGACATGGGCGGCGCCGCCCATGCCTTGGCTCTGGCCCGGTTGGTCATGCAAGCCGATCTGCCTGTGCGTCTGTTGGCGTTGGCGCCGGCGGTGGAGAATGCCGTATCCCGCGACGCCTTCAGGCCGGGGGACATCCTGAGCACCCGCGCAGGCCTGACGGTGGAAATCGGCAACACCGACGCGGAGGGACGGCTTATCCTGGCCGACGCCCTGACGCGGGCGGGCGAGCATTCACCCGATCTGACGCTCGACTTCGCTACCCTGACCGGAGCCGCCCGCATCGCCCTGGGGCCGGAGCTGGCGCCTCTGTACACCGACAATGACTCTCTCGCCGAAGCGCTTCTGGCGTCGTCGCGGGCGGTGCGCGATCCTGTGTGGCGCATGCCGCTGTGGCCTGGCTATCGCGAAGCCCTGTGGAGCGAGATCGCCGATCTCAAGAACGATTCCGCCGCCTGGGCCCAGGCCGGGTCGGTTACCGCCGCCCTGTTTCTCCAACGCTTCGCGCCTCAGACCGGGGCATGGGCGCATATGGACATCTTCGCCTGGAATCCGCGCGCCCAACCCGGCCGCCCGGAAGGCGCCGAATTTCAAGCCGCGCGCGCCTGTTTCCACATGCTAAGGACCCATTTTCCACTGACCTGACCGCGCAAATTAACCCGGCCTTGGTGGCTTCGAGCGCAGTCTTAGGTGTGATCCGTCCAGCCGACATCGCTGATCCCCGCCTGACGCCCGCCGTCCCGGGCCTGGCCGATCAGGCGCTGGAGGGCGTATTACGCGCGCCTGTCTATGCGGTCAGTCGCCAGATGCGAGCCGCAGCCCCCGCCCTCGACGTTCTGGATGCGGATGACGCCGTGGTCAGCCAGCTGCTGTGGGGCGAGCTTTTCACGGTTATGGAGGTTCGCGACGGATTCGCCTTCGGTCGGGCCGCCCGCGACGGTCGCGTGGGGTGGGTCCCCGCCGGCGGCCTCGACCAGGGCGGACCCGCCCCCACTCACCGTGTCGCACGCCTCGATGCTCCGCTGCCGCTCAATGCCCTGGTCGCGGTCGAGCAGATCACTGATAGCCAGGCGCGCGTCGACGGCCTCGGCTGGCTGCCGGCCGAAGCGCTGGCGGACTTCCACGCGTTTCAGTCCGACCCTGCGGCCGTGGCGGAGGCCTTCCTCGGCGCGCCCTGGCGCGCGGGCGGCCGCACTATCGACGGAATCGATGCGCCGGGACTGGTCCAGCAGGCCCTGTTCGCCTGCGCCCTGGCCTGCCCCCGACACGCCGATCAGCAAGCGCGTGAACTAGGAGCCCCCGCGCACGATGGAGCCAATCGTCGGGCCGACCTGGTTTTCTGGCCCGATCACGCTGCGATCCTGCTAGACTCCGAGCGAATGATCCACGCGTCCCCGGAAGCTGGCGCCGTGGTCATTGAACCCCTGACCGGAGTGGAAGACCGTCTCGGCCCGGCCGAGCGTCGCCGGCTTACCGCCTTCGCCTGAAGACGACCGCTGTCGCGCCGCCCGGATCAGTCTCCGGACGTGTCCTGGCCAGGCTGCGATCCGCTGTCGGAGGACCGCTGGCCGGGACTGGTCGCGGTTTCGGTCGGCTGGGCGGCGGCGCCCGTAACCGGAGCGCCCGAAACAGCGGCCGGATCGGCGGGAACAGGCGCTTCGCCTTCCGGCGTCGCCGCTTCGCCCTCGGCGGCCTCCGCGCCGCCGCCGGGCTGACGGGTCGGATCCGGGGCCGGGATGGCGTAGCCGGCGGAGCCCTGGCTGCGCAGATAGGCGATCAGATTGACCCGCTCCTCGGTGTTGCGGATACCGGCGAAGGACATTTTGGTGCCCGGCACCACCCGGGAGGGCGCGGTCAGGAATTCGCTCAGGTGATCATAGTCCCAGGTGGGACGCTCGGCGGCGTGGGCCGTCATGGCCGGCGAATAGGCGAAGCCGGGCTCATGCAGCACCCGGCCGCCCACGGTGGCCCACAGGTTGGGGCCGATACCGCTGGCGCCGCCCTGGGCCACGGTGTGACAGGCCGCGCAGCGCGCGAACGCGCGCTCGCCGGCTGCCAGGTCCGCGACCGGCAGCAGCGTGCCCCAGTCCGGCGGCAGTTCCGGCTCGGCCGGGCCCCCCGCCGCCTCTTCGGGGGCGTCGATGAAATAACCCATCTTCTCAGGCGCGGACGTGGCGTAGATGAACCCCGACGCCTGCTGCACCACCAGGATGGTGAAGGCGGTGGCCAGGCCCGCGCCCATGATCTTGTTCCACTTCAGGTCGCCGCTCATGCGCGTCGTCGGTCCCGTATCCAGCCACAGTCGAACAGGCGCAGCCGAGGCCTCGCCTTGCGTGCGGCTGTCTTACACGCTAGCGCCCGGATCGCAACGATGAACCCGCTGATCGTCATTCCCGCGCGCATGGCCGCGACCCGCCTGCCCGGCAAGCCGCTGGCCGAAATCGGCGGCCTGGCCATGATCGTGCGCGCTCTGCGGCAGGCGGAAGGCTCGGGCCTGCCTGCGGTGGTGGCGGCCGGCGACCCGGAAATCGTGGATGCGGTCCAGGCCGCCGGCGGACGCGCCATCCTGACCGACCCGGCCCTGCCCTCGGGGTCGGACCGCGTGCGGGCGGCGCTGAATGTCGTTGACCCCCAGGGGCGACACGACGCGGTGATCAATCTTCAGGGCGACATGCCTCTAGCCGATCCGGCCATCGCCCGCCTCTGCGCCGAGACCTTGGCGGCGCGCTCGGACTGCGACATCGCCACCCTGGTCGCGGTTGAAAGTTCCCCTGAAGATCGGATCAATCCCGACGTGGTCAAGGCGATCCTGGCGGTCGACGCCGGCGGCCGTTCGGGCCGCGCCTTGTATTTCACCCGTTCGACCCTCTATGGCGAGGGCCCGGTGTGGCGCCACGTGGGGGTCTATGGTTATCGCCGCGCCGCGCTCGGGCGATTCTGCGACGCGCCGCCCAGCCCGCTGGAGCGGCGCGAGAAGCTGGAGCAGCTCCGCGCACTCGAGCTCGGCCTGATCATCGACGCCGCCGTCATCGACGCCGCCCCTTTGTCTGTCGATAATCCGATAGACCTCGCCGCTGCCCGCGCCGCCGTCGCCTGAAGGCGACGGAATCCAGACCCCGCGACCGCGCCGGACCTATTTCAGCTGACTATCCTTGCTGCCGCGGCGATTGATCACCGAATGCCGGACTCCCTGATCACGGCCGGATTGGCAAGCCACGCAAGTGACCACGCCCGGCAACGCCTTGCGTCGGCCGGCGGGTATCTCCTCGTCGCATTCCACGCAGGTCGCGGCGCTTGCCCCTTGCGGAATGCGAGCGCGCGCGCTTTGCACCGCGTCCGAAATGGTGTCTTGAATCTGATCGAGGACCGCGCCCTCGTGCGCCCAGCCAGTCGCCATGAGTAGCTCCTTTCGACTCACATAAGACCGCCGCTAGAATCCCAAGCGTAGCCTTTGGCGGGAAGATTTGGCGGTCCCTGTCGGAATGAGCGGTACGTCCCATTCGTTACGCGAGGCGCGGAGTACGCCGAAACGCTTGGAGCTGGCCTGTTCGATCCGCCGCTCCGTCTCGTAGGCGATGCACAGATCGTTTTTAGGGTGCAGTTTTAGGGCGTGCTAGCCACACTGACGCAAGCCACTGAAATGTTGCTATGCCAAGCGCGTGGCGGACAGAGAGGGATTCGAACCCTCGGTAGGCTTTCACCTACACACGCTTTCCAAGCGTGCGCGATCGACCACTCCGCCACCTGTCCGTTTCACGACCCGCGTGAGCCCGCCGGCGGGTCCATCCGGCGGAGGCGAGGCAGATAGACCAGCCGGCCCCTCTCGGCAAGCGGGCGCGGGCGCCCCATATGTCAGGCGACACATCTTCAGAGGTCTTCCAATGATTTTCGCCAAGTCCACTGATTTGCCCTCCGCCGGCACCGCTCTGACTGGCCGCGCCCATCCTGTTGCGACCGACGAGGTGCACATCGTCAACGGCCGGCCTCTGAAGGGTCCGCACCCCGAAGGCTTTCAGATCGCCGTCTTTGGCATGGGCTGCTTCTGGGGGGTGGAGCGGGTCTTCTGGACTCTACCCGGCGTCTGGGTGACCTCGGCAGGTTATGCGGGCGGGATCACGCCCAATCCCACCTATGAGGAGGTGTGCTCGGGACGCACCGGTCACGCCGAGGTGGTCCAGGTGGTCTTCAATCCGGCGGAAATTTCCTACGAACAGCTGCTCAAGGCTTTCTGGGAGAACCACGACCCGACCCAGGGCATGCGGCAGGGCAATGATCGGGGCACCCAGTACCGGTCGGCCATCTACACCATGAGTGACGACCAATCGCGGATCGCCGAGGCGTCCAGAAACGCCTACCAGGCCGCCCTGGCCAGGGCGGGCCGCGGCGCCATCACCACCGAGATCGAGCCGCTGGAAGGTTACTATTTCGCCGAAGCCTATCACCAGGGTTATCTGGCGAAGAACCCGGCGGGTTACTGCGGCATCGGCGGCACCGGCGTCGCCTGTCCGATCGGCGTGGGCGTCGAGGCCTGAGCAGCGGTCAGTCGAGGCTCCGGCGCGCGGCCTCCAGCTCCTCGCGCATCGTCGCCTTCAGGCGTTCGGGGGCGAGGATCCGCGCCTGGCCGCTCCAGCTGAACAGGTGCCAGGCCAGTTCGCGCATTCCCGACGCCGTGAACCGCACGATGACCGAGCCGTCGGGCTGGTCCTCCATCGTCTGGGTGGGATGCCAGCGCCAGCCGCGCGCCTCGGCGGCGCCCTCGGGCGCGATCTCCAGCATCACATCCTCGACCTGGTCCTGGTAGATGCCGAAAGACTGGCTGGCGAAGACGGCCAGGTCGAAACCCTCCGGCGGACCGGCAGGCTGGTCGAGCGCCTCGACCGCGCTCATCCGGTCAAGGCGAAATGTCTGAATGCGCTGGCTCGAGAGGTCCGCCGCCACCAGATAGTTGGCTCGGCCGAACATCAACCCGCAGGGCGCGACCATTCGCCGGCGCGCCTCGGCTCCGGGGCGACTGTAGATGAAGCCCAGCGCCCTGCCTGCCAGCACTGCGCCTCGGATCTCAGCCAGTACGGACTCGTCGGCCGTGGGTCGGGGGCCGGCCTGGACGGCTATGGTTTCGGCCCGGACCAAGGCCTCCAGGTCGGGCGCCAGGCGGTTGAGGGTGGTGGATCGGACCGCGCTCTTGATCTTGCGTTCAAGGTTTTCCAGCTGGATCGCCCGGCCCGGCTCGCCGTCGGTGCGCAATCGTCGAGAGGCGTTGGCCAGCTCGGCCAGCTCGGCCGTGGTCGGGGCCTGCTCGAAGGCCGACAGTCCGCCCCGGATGCGCCAGCGTTTGTTGGGGGGATCCGACAGTTCCTCGGTCGCCGGAAACAGGGCGACGATGGCGTCGCGCAGCCGCTCGGCGGTACGCCGCCCGACGCCCATCTCCTGAGCCATTTCATCCAGGCTCAGCCCCTCGGCGCTGGCCGCCAGCCGGCGAGCCAGTTCGAGGACAGTGACCGCCTTGTCGTGTCGCATGACAGCTACGTCCGATTCTGGCGTAATGCTGCATCAACATGGTTTCTCAGACAAGCCCTGCCGAGAAGGATGCTCGCCATGATCGCCACCGCCAACGCCGCCACAAGACGCCGTATCGCCGACCGCTATCTGACCGTGCCTTGCGAGAATGGCCTCAAGGTCATTTGGGACCGGCTGGAGGAGCAGGTGGTCGATGTCATCGTCCCCGCCGCCGCCCGTTACGCCGAAGAGGACCTGTTGTGGGACGAAGCCCGCGCCACAGCCGAAGCCGACGCCTGGTCCCTGGCGGCGTGATCCGCGCTGACGGGCTTGAGCAGCCGGCCGGGATCGCTATAGTCCGCGCCGCTTTACCGACCCTCCGCTGTTCCGAGACCCGCCGCATGGCCGTGACCCCCGAGAGCCCCGAGTTTCCGCAGGCGACGCCGCGCGTCGGAGACGGCGCGAGCGAGCACGCCGACCACGACGCCGCCGCCTATCTGCGCGGCTCCATGGAGGTCACCGAGCAAGCCTCGACCTGGCGTCTGTTCCAGACGCTCGCGAGCTGGAGCTCGCTGTTCATCTTCTGCCTGGCTCTGTTCTCCTTTCTGATCCTGGCGCCCAGCGGCGATTTCTTCAGCGCCCTGATTCCAACCTTGATCCTGGCGGTGATCGGGGGCGTCTATCTGGCGCGCAAGCCCAAGCCCAAGTCGCACTAGACGGGTGAGGCGGCGCAAGAACGCCGCTTTACCTGGCTTTCTGAAACGTCCTAACCTTTCGGCGGGAAAGACGCCGGAGATCTCATGACCGTAGCCGTCGCCGTGACCCGCGAACGCCGCGAGGGTGAGACGCGCGCCGCCCTGACGCCCGATACTGTCAGGAAGCTGATCGCGCTGGGCGCGACCGTGACGGTCGAGGCCGGGACCGGCCTGGGCTCCGCCATCCCCGACGCCGCCTATGCCGAGGCCGGGGCGTCCGTCGCGGCCGATCTTAAGACCGTTCTGGCGGGGGCAGACATCCTGCTCAAGGTGCGCGGCCCCACGGCCCAGGAGATCAGCGCCCTCAAACCGGGCGCCGTGGTCGTGGGCCTGCTCGACCCGGGGCGTGAGACGGCGACGATCGAGGCGCTCAGCGCTGCCCGCGTCACCGCCTATGCCATGGAAAAGGTCCCGCGCATCACCCGTGCCCAGGCGATGGACGCGCTGTCCAGCCAGGCCAATCTCGCCGGCTATCGCTCCGTGATCGAGGCGGCTTCGGCCTATGGGCGCGGCTTTCCGATGATGATGACGGCGGCCGGCACGGTGGCTCCCGCCAAGCTGTTCGTCATGGGCGTGGGGGTCGCGGGCCTCCAGGCGATCGCCACGGGGCGCCGGCTGGGAGCCGTGGTCACCGCCACCGACGTTCGGCCGGCCACCAAGGAGCAGGTGGAGAGCCTGGGGGCCAAGTTCCTGGCCGTCGACGACGAGGAATTCAGGAACGCCCAGACGGCGGGCGGCTATGCGAAGGAGATGTCGGCCGAGTACCGCGCGAAACAGGCCGCTCTGGTCGGCGAGCACCTGAAAAAGCAGGACATCGTCATCACCACCGCCCTGATCCCCGGCCGCGCCGCGCCGCGTTTGGTCGCCGCCGACCAGGTGGCGGCAATGAAGCCCGGCAGCGTGCTGATCGACCTGGCGGTCGAGACCGGCGGCAATGTCGAGGGCGCCCTGCCGGACCAGGCCGTGACCACAGCGAACGGCGCGACCATTCTGGGCTTCTCCAACCTGCCCGCCCGGATCGCCGCCGACGCCACCGCCCTCTATGCGCGGAACCTCGCCGCCTTCGCCGACCTGCTCATCAAGGACGGCGCGCTGGCCCCCGACCTGGAGGACGAAATCCTCAAGGCGGCCTTGGTCACGCATGGCGGGACCGTGGTGCATGAGGGAGCGAGGGGATGAGACGGTTTCGATATCCGCTGCGTCTGATCGCCATCGGTTCAGGCGCCGTCGCCGTGGCGCCGGTGCTCTGGGTGGGCGATCCGTCGGGGCGTCATCTGGCGGCTTATGTCGGCCTGATCGTCGCCACCGCCTCGGCCATCGACCTGGCGCGGCGGCTGGGCCCGGAACCCAAGAACGAACCGGCGCGGAGAGAGAAGTAAGATGGAACACGTCGACCCCACCGTCTTCCGCCTGGCCATCTTCGTCCTGGCCATCTTCGTCGGGTACTACGTTGTCTGGTCGGTGACGCCGGCGCTGCACACGCCCTTGATGGCGGTGACCAACGCCATTTCCTCGGTGATCATCGTCGGCGGCCTGATCGCGGCGGCGGCCGTGGCCGGCGACGGGCCGGGCGGCTGGATCGCAAAGGGCGCCGGCGTCGCGGCCGTGACCCTGGCCAGTGTCAACATCTTCGGCGGCTTCATGGTCACCCGCCGCATGCTGGCCATGTATCGCAAGAAGGAGAAGCCGCAGTGATCGGGGGCTCTTTGCTCGGGGCCTTGTGCCTGGCGGCCGCGGTCGCCGCCTTGGTCTGCTACGCTTGGCTGGTTTTCAGTCGCCCCCGACTGATTCGGCTGTTCACCGGATTTGGCCTGTTTCTGACGGGGCTTGCCCTGTTCCAAGGGCCAAGCATCCTGGTTCAGACCAGCGGTGACACGAACGTGCGGATGGCGATCATGGCGTTGATCGCGGCGGTAGGCGTGCAGATCGTCGCCGCTTTGCGCACCCGCCCTGCCTGGAGCGGCGAGGAACGGCGCGCCGCCGCCGAGCCGCCGCCATGACCGACGCCTATCCCGTGGTTGTCGCCGCTACCTGGGCGGTCACCGGCCTGGGCTTTGGCCTGTGGCTCTACAGCTGGTTCGGCGAAAAGAACCCGATCCAGAAACTGCGTTTTCAGGACTGCGGCATGGTCATGGTGTTCTCGGCGGTGCTGGCCAGGATCGTCCTGATGGACCGGGCCATGACGCCGATCGACTGGCTGCTGGTGGTCATTTCGCCGATCTTCATCCTGGCCGCCCTGACGCGGCTCGCGCGCACCTCGGGCAAGGACGGGGGCGGGGGATGATCCAGCTCTTGGGGGAGCTTCGCCAATGACCGCGTCCATCGCCGCCGTGGCCTATCTGACCGCGGGGGTTCTGTTCATTCTGTCGCTCAGGGGCCTGTCCAGTCCGGAGACCAGCCGGCGGGGCAATACCCTGGGCATGGTCGGCATGGCGCTGGCGGTCGGGGTGACCCTGATGACGCTGGGCGCCACACGGGCGCTGGATCCCCTGACCCTGGGCCTGATCGCGGGCGGGGTTGTGGTCGGCGGAGGGCTCGGCGCCCTGATCGCCGGGCGGGTGCAGATGACCCAGATGCCCCAGCTGGTCGCCGCCTTCCACTCGCTGGTCGGCCTAGCCGCCTGTCTGGTGGCCATCGGCGCCGTCTATGCGCCGGTGGCCTTCGGCATCGACGACGGGGCGGGCGGGATCAAGACCCTGTCGATCGTCGAGCTTTCCCTCGGCGTCGCCATCGGGGCCATCACCTTTACCGGCTCGCTGATCGCCTTCGCCAAGCTGAACGGCAACATGTCGGGCGCGCCGATCCTGTTGCCCGCGCGGCACCTGATCAACATCGGCCTGGCTCTGGGGCTGGTCTTCCTGATCGGCATCCTGATCGGCACGGGCGGCACGGCGGTCTGGGCCTTCTGGGGCGTGTTCGTCATCGCCCTGATCCTGGGGGCCACCCTGATCATCCCCATCGGCGGGGCCGACATGCCGGTGGTGGTGT